>JAYYAX010000058.1:0-33049 GCA_036042925.1 Pseudomonadota bacterium | reverse complement strand
TGATTTATGATGATTTATAGTGAAATAGCGTGAGGAGCTTTCGTCAAGAGAATCCAGGCTCACCTTAGGGTTATGACATAGTATGACATAACATAGTAATGTAGGTGGCGGATAGGAAGGGATTCGAACCCTCGATACGATTGCTCGTATACCTCCTTAGCAGGGAGGCGCCTTCGACCACTCGGCCACCTATCCATTTATAATTTTGCCTAATTATAAATAGAAATCAAGTGCGATTTATACTTTAGGAATTGAAGCACCAATAGCTGGTATATCATAACCTTTTTGAACAGCTTTCCTAGAAGAAATATTTGTATACCAAGTCGCTACATATTTATATTTTTTTATATCAATGCTGTGCCACTCAAATCTAGCTATCCATGGCCAAATAGCTATATCTGCAATAGTATATTCATTTCCAGCAATATATTTATTTTTTTCTAATTGAATATTTATTACTTTGTATAGTCTTTCTGCTTCATTATGATATCTTTTCTCTGCGTATTCTGATTTCCCTTTGTTGAATTTAAGAAAATGATGAGCTTGCCCTAACATAGGCCCCTGCGACCCTGTCTGAAAATTTAACCACTCAATACACTTCATTCTTTCCACATAAGCTGTTGGAATAAAGTTTTTATACTTTTCTGCTAAATAAATCATAATAGCTCCAGACTCCATGAGGCTAATTTTATTTTCATGATCAAAAATGGCAGGTATTTTATTGTTTGGACTAATTTTTAAAAAATCATCAGAAAACTGTTCATTTTTAGTGATGTTGATAGGAATCATATTGTAATTTATACCTAATTCTTCTAACAAAATGGAAATCTTTCTTCCATTAGGAGTAGTCCATGTATATAAATCTATCATTTATTTAGGTCTTTTTATCGAAAAAAAATCATCGATTACAGAGTAGTCAAAATAACCAAGTCTAGCAAGCGGTTTAATTTTTTTAACGTCTACTTTTCCGTCTTTAATGTATTCATCATTAATATGTATTCCAATAACTTTTCCAATAAGAATACCATTGTAGTTATCTTCTGTTATGCCTGGAAGGTCTATAATTTTATACAATGTACATTCCATATTTATCGGAGACTCTTTCAGCCTCTTTGGCTTTACTAATCTACTATCAAGAGTTTCAAGTGAAGCAAATTCTATTTCGCTTACATTTCTACATAGTCTTGCCGAGGTTTTATTCATTTTATCTTTGGTATTAAAAGTAGAAATATTTATGACAAATTCTTGATTTTCCTTAATATTAGAAAAAGTATCTCTTGGTCCACTACCATCAATAGCAGATCCATTATTAGCAAACATTACCATTGGAGGATCGCTTGAAACACCATTAAAGAAACTATATGGAGCACAATTATCTATACCATCATTACTAATAGTCGTGATCCATGCAATGGGCCTCGGAATAATACATGATTTAAATGGATTATGTTTTAACCCATGATTATTTGTTTTAGTTTCATAAAACATATATATATTTAAGTATTAAGTTTTTTGATAATAATTTTGTTTACTATGCTTGGATTTGCTTGACCTTTTGTTAATTTCATTATTTGTCCAACAAACCAACCTAAAACTTTGTTATTACCTTCTTTAAACTGTTTTACTTGGGCCTCATTCTCTGAAATAATTTTATCTACTAATTCTTCAATATCATCTTCATTGCTAATTTGCTTGAGACCTTTTTCCTCAATAATATCTTTAGCATCTTTAGATGACTTAAACATCTCTTCAAAAACGTCTTTAGCAATTTTATTTGATATGGTTCCATTGTTAACAAAATCCAACAAATCGCCTAGTTTTTTTGAAGAAATTGGAGAATCTTTAATACTCTTATTTAGCTCATTTAATTTTCCAAAAAGATTTGTTATGATCCAGTTTGCTGCTTGCTTGGCATCCCTTCCCTCTGATAAATCCTCAAAGTATTTTGCTGTTTCCAATTCTGCTGATATTACTCTGGCATCATACGTGCCAAGATTGTATTGAGATTTTAACCTTTCCTTTAACTCTGCTGGCAATTCAGGGAGGGTTTTACGTATATTATCTATCCTATCTTCTTTTAAAATAAGTGGTAATAAATCAGGATCTGGAAAGTATCTATAATCATGCGCTTCTTCTTTAGATCTCATAGTACGAGTTTTTCCTGAATTAACATCGAAGAGTCTAGTTTCCTGATCTACAGGATCACCGTTTTCCAGAAGTTTAACTTGTCTATTTGCTTCGAATTCAATTGCTTTCATTAAATTTTTTATAGAATTTAAATTTTTTATTTCACATCTAGTACCAAGGGGTTCATTTGATTTTCTAACAGAGACATTAGCATCACATCTCAGAGATCCTTCTTGCATATTACCGTCACAGGTATTTGCAAATCTTAAAATATTTCTTAATTTGGTAACATAATCTCCTGCCTCTTCCCAATCACTTAAATCTGGATAAGAAACAATTTCCATTAAAGCTACTCCTGCTCTGTTAAAATCTATTAAACTTTCTTCGGGACTTTGATCATGAATTGATTTTCCTGCATCTTGTTCTAAATGAAGTCTTTCTATTCTTATTTTTTTTGTCTCACTTTCATTTATATCTATATTTATATAACCTTCACTTACTATAGGATCCTTGTACTGACTTATTTGATATCCTAAAGGAAGATCAGGATAAAAATAATTTTTTCTGTCAAAAATAGAAAAGTGATTTATCTTCGCATTTAATGCTAATCCAGACTTTATTGCTTGATCTATTACATAGGAATTAATAGTAGGCAAAGTTCCAGGAAGACCAATATCTAAAAAATCTAGGTTTTCATTCTCATTACTTCCAAAATTAGCACTGCCATTAGAAAAAAGTTTTAATTTAGAAGAAACTTGAGCATGAACTTCTAAGCCTATTACTATTTCCCAGTCTCCTGTTTTACCTGGTATTTTATGTGGTCTAAGTTTTGTCATATTATTTATCTAAACTGGGGGTGAAACTAAATGATGCAGCTTCTTCTAAAGAATACGCCGTTTTTAAAAGAGTATCCTCTGTAAACTTATTTGAAATAAGCTGTAAGCCTAGGGGTTTATTATTATTACTCAATCCTGCCGGAACAGAAATTGCAGGTAAACCTGCTAAACTTGAAGGAACAGTAAAAACATCATTTAAGTACATATTAATTGGATCCTCCTTTTTTTCTCCTATAACAAATGCGTCACTAGGTGCAGTAGGGCTGAGAATTACGTCTACGGTCTTGAAAGCATTGTTAAAATCTTCAATGATTTTTCTTCTTACTTTTTGCGCATGAATATAATATGCATCATAATATCCTGAAGATAATACGTAAGTTCCGATAAGTAGTCTTCTTTTAACCTCTTTTCCAAATCCTTCTCCTCTAGTTTTACAATACATGTCGTTTAAATCTTCGAATGGTCCATCCGCTCTGAAACCAAACTTTACTCCATCGTATCTGGCTAAATTTGCTGAAGCTTCTGCTGGAGCGATAATATAATAGCACGGCAATGCAACCTTTGTATGAGGTAATGAAATTTCAAATATTTCCGCACCTTGCTCCTTTAACCAAGTACTTCCAGTTTGCAATAATTTTTGAATTTCGTCTGACATTTCGTCAATAATGTATTCTTTCGGAATTCCTATTTTTAAACCTCTTACACCTTCTTTTATGTTTTTAAGAAGGTTTGGCAATGGTACATTTGCTGAGGTACTATCATTTTTATCCCAAGAAGCCATATGAGTTAATGCATATGCTGCATCCTCTACTGTTTTAGTAATTGGTCCCGCTTGATCCAATGAAGAAGCAAATGCTATAATTCCAAATCTAGAACACCTTCCATAAGTTGGTTTGAGACCAACATTGCCACAAAAAGATGCAGGTTGTCTAATAGAACCTCCAGTATCTGTTCCTAAAGCAAAACATGCTCCCGAGGCTGCAATTACAGCAGCAGATCCTCCAGACGATCCTCCAGGTGTAAGTGGTCTAGAAAAGTCATCTGTCCAAGGATTAATAACTTCTCCATTAAAACAAGTATCACTAGCTGATCCCATAGCAAATTCATCCATATTTGTTTTGCATAGCACAATACTGCCAGCTTCTTTTAAATTCTTAGTGACTGTAGATTCATAAGGTGCAACAAAATTTTTTAAAATTTTAGAACTGGCTGTAGTTTTATTGCCTTTAGTGCAGAATATGTCTTTTACAGCAATCGGTATTCCTTCTAAAGGTCTAAAATCTTCTGTCTTTTTTGCATCTATTTTATCTGCTAAGCTTAAAGCTTCATCATAATTTTTTTCTGAAAGCATATTAAATTTTTTAGTTTCGTTTAATCTTTTGATATAAGTCTCAATTATTTCTTTTACAGAAACTTTTCTATTTTTAATTAAATCAATCGTTTCTGTAAGAGTTAACTTTAGAAAATCGTTCATTATTCTATAACTTTTGGTACAGTAAAAAACTTACCACTTTTCTCAGGAGCATTAGATAGTAACTCATCTTGGCTTATACTTTTTAAAACCTTCGCATCATTCCTTTCGATCAATTGCATCTCATTAACATTTCTCAATGGTTCTATACCTTTAACATCAATTTTCTTAAGTTCTTCCATCCATTTAAGAATATTTGAAAGATCTTTTGAAAATTGTTCTTCTTCTTTTTCTGTTAATCCTATTCTAGCTAAAAATGCGATTTTCTTTGTTACTTTTTTTTCTATAAACATTTTTTGTTTAATATTTTTTATTTTGTGTTATTTATCATATATAGAATGAATTCTATACTACACACTAAAAATAAAAGTACAATCACATTTGAAATTAATTCCTTTATAAAATACCTAAAAAGTCCTGGAAAAATACTTTCTTTAGATACAAGTAAAAATATGATTGGCACTGCTTTGTCTGATGATAGAAGGAAAGTAGCTCTTAGCCACGTTTTGATTGAAAGAGAAAAACTATTGAAAGATTTAAATAAGGTAGAGCTAATAATAAAAAACAATAATGTTGTAGCTTTAGTAGTAGGACTTCCACTAAATAAAGACGGGTCTACTGGAAGACAAGCTCAATCTACAATTACATTTGCAAATAATCTAAATAAGAAAGTTAAGCTTCCTTTGCTAATGTGGGACGAAAGGTTTTCTACTGAAGGAATAGAAAAAGAAATGTTAAGAGTTGGACTAAAAAGAAAAAACATAAGAAAAAATATTGACTGCGCGTCAGCAGCCTGGATTTTACAAGGCGTTCTTGATAGACTAAGCCATGGTGTGACGTAAAATGAATACTAAGCATTTACTCTCTATAAAAGATTTATCTGTAACTGAAATAGAGGGTATTTTAAAAGTTGCTAACAACTTTTTGAATAAAAAGCAAATACCCAAAACTATTTTAAAAAACATAAAAGGTAAAACTTTAATTAATCTCTTTTTTGAAGATTCTACTAGAACATTAACATCCTTTGAACTAGCTGGTAAAAAGTTAGGGGCAAGTGTCATAAACATGGCAGTTGCCACCTCTGCAATTAAAAAAGGTGAGTCGTTGATTGATACTGCAATGACTTTAAATGCAATGAACCCTGACATTTTAATTGTTCGGCATAATATGAGTGGAGTTCCTTATTTATTATCTGAAAAAGTAAATTGCTCAGTTATAAATGCTGGTGACGGTAGTAATGAGCATCCTACACAAGCATTACTAGATGCCTTGACTATACTTAGACATAAGAAAAGAATATCTAATTTAGAGGTTGCTATTATGGGAGATGTTTTACATAGTAGAGTTGCAAGATCAAATATTTACTTACTAAATAAACTAAATGCAAAAATAAGAGTAATATGTCCACCAACTCTATTACCTGCTGGAATAGAGAAAATGAATGTGAAAGTTTATAAAAATATATATCAGGGTTTAGAGAACGCAGATATTATTATGGTTTTAAGAATTCAAAAAGAGCGAATGGCAGGATCCTTTGTTCCATCAGAAAAAGAATTTTTCAAATTTTGGGGTTTGGACAGAGAAAAATTAAATAGAGCAAAAAAAAATGCTCTTGTTATGCATCCTGGACCTATAAATAGGGGAATTGAAATAGATAGCGACGTTGCTGATGATATTGGTAGATCACTTATATTAGAACAGGTGAAATTAGGAGTAGCGGTTAGGATGGCAGTTATTAATAAATTATTATTAGAAACATGACTAAAATTATATTTACAAATGCTCATATTGTAGATCCAACACAAAAAATTAATAGACTTGGGTCTCTTACAGTTGAGAATAAAAAAATAACCGATATATCTTCAAATATTCAAATTACTAAAAAAAAAAATATTTGTGTAGTAGACTGTAAAAAATTAATACTTAGTCCTGGTTTTGTAGATTTAAAGTGTCATCTTAGGGTTCCAGGTGACGAGCATAAGGAAAATCTTTCTTATGCGAGTAAAGCGGCTGCATCTTCTGGAATTACTAGCTTAGTATGTATGCCTAACACAAATCCTATTATAGATAATGTCTCTCTGGTAGAACTTCTTCAAAGAAAAGCAAGAAAAGAAAGTCATGTAAAAATTTATTCTACAGCGAGTATAACAAAAAAGCTTCAAGGAAAAGAGTTAAGTGAATTTGGACTGCTACATGAAGCAGGTGCCGTCGCATTTACTGATGCAATATCCTCAGTGGACAGTTCATCGGTTATGTACAAAGCCCTAAAATATGCCAGTGCCTTTGATGTATTACTCATGCAACACGCTCAGGAAAAAGAACTTAGTGAAGGAGGAGCAATGACTTCTGGAAAACTTTCTACTGAATTAGGAATTAAAGGTATACCAATTGAAGCTGAAGTAATTCAAGTAGAAAGAGATATAAGGCTAGCTGAAATGACAAACGGGAGGTTACATTTTTTAAATATTTCTACTGGATATGCTATTAATGCGATTGAGAAAGCTCAGGAAAGAGGAGTAAGAATTACATGCTCAACATCCCCTCATTATTTCTCACTAGACTCTGAAGATATTAAAAAGTGGCGTACATTTGCTAAACTCTCACCTCCTCTAAGAGATAAACAAAATATAGAATTTGTCAAAAAAGGTATTGTTAATAATATTATAAGTTGCATTACTTCTGACCATTCCCCGCATGATACTGATAGTAAAAGACTACCCTTCGAAGTTGCATCGTCAGGCTCTATAGGTTTTGAAAGTTTTCTACCTCTTACTTTAAACATTATTAAAGAAAAAAAGCTAGGAATCAGTAAACTGGTTGAATTGCTTAGCTCTAACCCAGCAAAACTTCTTAATCTTCAAGCAGGCAATTTAAAAAAAGGAAGTAATGCAGATATTGTAATTTTTGATCCTAATAAAAAAATTTACTTAACTTCAAAAGCTATAAAAAGTAAATCAAGAAACTTTCCCTATGAAAAAACAAGAGCTTATGGAGAAATCTTTTTAACAATGGTAGATGGAAAAGTAGTATTTCAAAATGGAAAACTTATTAATTAATTACCAAACTGGAATTTTATTTCTTATAAGTTATCTTCTAGGATCCATTCCATTTGGATATTTAATTTTTAAACTTAAAAATAATAATGACATAAGAAATTATGGTTCTGGAAATATAGGAGCAACAAATGTAAATCGACTATTAGGAAAAAAGTTAGGATTTTTAACTTTGTTATTAGATTTTTGTAAAACGTTTATAGTAAGTTATATATTTTTTAAATACTTTGGTTCTGACGTGGGATCAATTTGTGGTATTTTTTCAATTATAGGCCATATTTTTCCTTTGTGGCTGAATTTTAAGGGAGGTAAGGGTGTTGCTTCTTTCTTGGGTCTACTTTCAATAGTATCCTGGCCTTTAAGCATAGCTTTTTGTCTAATTTGGACAATATCAGTAAAGATATTCAAGTATTCTGGAGCTGGAGCAATAATTGCAATAATAGTAAATATATTAATATTTAAACTTATCTTGTATATTCAATTTAATTATAAAATTTTATATTGGGTACCAGGAACGTATTTTGAGTATAATGTTATCTTATTTTTGTCATTAATCATTTTAATTAAACATTACAAAAACTTCACAAGCTTTTTCAAAAAATAATTATCTTGACTTAGAAAATTCTAATGATAATTTTTTTATTTTTAAGATAATGTTATATTATGTATTTAGTTATTGTAGAGTCTCCTGCTAAAGCGAAAACAATTAATAAGTTTTTAGGTAATGATTATGAAGTAATTGCCTCATATGGTCATGTTAGAGATATTGAAGAAAAAAAAGGAATTGATGTTAGTCAAGATTTCAAAATTAACTACCAGAAAAATGCTACTGACTCAAAACATCTTAATTTAATTAAAAAAAGTATAAAAAATAAGAAAAAACTTTTTCTTGCTACTGACCAAGATAGAGAAGGTGAGGCAATAGCTTGGCATATTAAGTCTATTCTGGAAGAAAGTAATCTATTAAAAAATGTGGAAATTCTTAGAATCACATTTAATGAGATTACAAAAAAAGCAATTTTAGAATCATTAGATTCTCCTAGATCTATAAATATGAATTTAGTAAATGCCTATCAAGCTCGAAGATCTTTAGATTATTTAATGGGTTACTCATTATCACCATTGTTAATAAGAAAGCTTCCTGGTTGTAAATCAGCTGGAAGAGTACAATCAGTAGCGCTTAAGTTAATTACCGAAAGGGAAAATGAAATCCAAAAGTTTAAACCTAAAGAATACTGGTCTTTAGAAGTTGAGTTGTATCTAGAAAATAATAAGATGATTGAAGCTAAGCTGTATGAGGTGGATGGAGTAAAAATAAAGAAGCTAGACATTGAAAGTCAAAAAAAGGCTTCGGAATTAGTTGATGAAATATCAAAATCTTCTTTTAAAATAAATGAAATTGAAAGCAAAATTAGAAATAGTAATCCATATCCACCTTTTATAACATCTTCATTGCAACTTGATGCTAGCAATAAACTTGGGTTCAGTCCCAGTAGAACAATGTCATTAGCTCAAAAACTGTATGAAGGAATAAATATTGGTGGAGAAAATAAAGGACTCATAACCTATATGAGAACTGACTCTACTAATCTTTCAAATGAATTTATTCAGGAAGCTAAAAATGTTATAGTTAATGAGTTTGGAAAGAGCTATGTTTACAACAGCTTAAGAACTTTTAAAAATAAAGTAAAAAATTCTCAGGAAGCTCACGAAGCTATTAGGCCGAGTGATCCGCTAATTAAACCAAGTGACTTACCTTCATCTGTAGAACAAGATTTGAAAAAGCTTTATGATTTGATTTGGAGAAGGTCTTTATCTACACAGGCCAGTCAATCAGTGAGTAGAATAATCTCTATTAAAATATCCAACAGTTCTAATAAAATTACTCTAAGTGCTTCTACTTCAGAAATTGAATTTGATGGATATAAAAAGATCTATCAAGATGAAGAAATTACTTCAAGAAAGAAAAACGAAAATATTTATAAGTTAACCAAAGAAACAAAAATAAAAAAAGTAGAAACAGAAAAAAAACAGCATTTTACAGATCCTCCCCCCAGATATACTGAAGCATCACTCATAAAAAAACTAGAAGAATATGGAATTGGAAGACCTTCTACTTACGCTAATATAATGAAAAAAAATCAGTTAAGAGGTTATGTTGCCTTAGAATCTAAAAGATTTTTTCCTCAACCAAGCGGCAGAGTAGTGACATGTTTTTTAGAAAATTATTTTCAAAAATATCTAGATTATAATTTTACAGCAACAAAAGAAGATGAATTAGATCTTGTATCTCAAGGAGAAAAAAACTGGAAATCTGTACTTCATGATTTTTGGGAGGATTTTAATAAAAGAGTGGAGTCCACTCTTGAACTTTCAAATACTAATGTATACGATTATATCAATGAAGCAATGAAGGAATATTTATTTCCTAGCAAATCAGGAAATATATGTCCCTGTAAAAAATCTAGTTTATCTATAAAGATGAGAAAAAATGGATCAGGACCATTTGTAGCATGTACAAGTTATCCAGAATGCGACTATATTAGGAGTGATGTTTTCCCAGACGAACAATCTGTAGATAATCCTTTTGAAAATAGAGTATTAGGAGAAGACAATAACATTGAGATTTTATTAAAAAAAGGTCCTTATGGTCCCTATGTACAAATGGGCTCAGACAAAGAAGATAAGAAAAATTTAAAAAGAGCTTCTATTCCAAAGAATATTAATTTAAATGATGTAGATTTATCTTTAGCAAAAAAACTATTGGCCCTTCCTAGAGAAGTTGGTAAACATCCAGAAACGGGAATTATAATTATTGCTAACAATGGAAGATACGGTCCCTATTTAAAATACAACGGTACCTTTTTCTCTATCCCTAAAGATGAGAACCCCTTAACTATAGGAATAAATAGAGCAATTGATATACTATCAAAACCAAAGAGAGCCTCTAATAGAACTGTTAAACCTATCAGAGAATTGGGTAAACTAGCAAATGATAATGAAAATATTTCTTTGTATAAAGGAAAATATGGTTTATATGTCAAATATAAAGGTTTGAATTTTAGCCTACCCAAATCTGCAGATCCTGAAAAAGTTTCAATTCAAGATGTTAGTGAGTTAATCAAAAAAAAGAAAAAAGGCAACTCTTGACAAAACTGGTTTTATTGTTGTATGAATACTTATGGCTAAACCTTCTTCAATAAAAATTAGACTAAACAGTACAGCAAAAACTGGCTTTTTTTATGTCACGAAAAAAAACAATAAAACTATGACAGAAAAAATGGAAATAAAAAAGTATGATCCAGTAGCCAGAAAACATGTACTTTTTAAAGAAGGCAAAATTAAATAAGTAAAACCTATAAATTTTTTGCAAAAAACATTTCCTTCAATAAAAGAATTACACCTGAATGAGCATATGCCTACACTTATATGTGACGCTGATGAAGTGATATTTGATTTTATGAATGAGTTTTTAAAATTTATGAAACAAAATGATCTAAAGTTTAATTGGAAAAGCTATGCACTGACTGGAAATATTATAAAAAAAAATAAAATTCCTTTAAATGAATATGAAGTAAAAGCGCTTATAAACAAATTTTTCAAAAATTGTACACTTACAATGAATACGGTTAATGGAGTAGTTAATGCTTTTAAAAAAATATCAAAATACTACAACATTGTCATTTTATCAAATATACCTTTTGAATTTTATAATTTAAGAAAAAAGGCATTAATAAAAAATAATTTAGTCTATCCTTTTTTTGCAAATACAGGAGAAAAAGGATCTACCAGTTCTTACATTTTTAGTAAACTTAAAAGAAAAACCTGGTTTATAGACGATAGTCCGTTTCAAGTAGCGTCAGTAAGAAAAAAACAACCAAAAATAAGAACAATTTTGTTTGTAGCTAATACAAATCTTGCTAAATTAATTATTGATAAAAAAGAATATGATTTTTATACTACTGATTGGACACAAAACACTGAAATACTATTGAATAACTTTTAAAGAATGTCTAATATTACTGATAATTTAACAGATCTAAATTTAATACTTCCTGAAGCATCGAAACCTGTTGCTAATTATTCACCATACGTGCTCGTAAACGATAAAATTTATGTTTCCGGACAAATTCCTTTTGAGAAAGGTGAAATAATATATAAAGGTAAAGTGGGCTTAGATATTAGCATTGCACAGGCAAAGAAAGCAGCTGAGCTTTGCTTAATAAATACATTAGCTGTATTGAAAAATGCAACAAAAGGAAATCTAAATAGTTTGAAATCCTGTATCAAAATAAATGTATTTATAAACAGTGCTGATAATTTTTTTGAACAACCTGAAGTTGCAGATGGAGCGTCTAACCTAATAAAAGAAATTTTTAAAGAAAATGGAAATCATGCAAGGTCAGCAGTAAGCTGTAATGCCTTACCAAAAAATGCCTCCGTAGAAATAGACTCTATATTTAAGTTAAAATCTTGAATAAAAAATACAAATTAGAAATATATAATAATATAAGTTTGCTTAAAAAGAAAGAATGGGACTCATGCAATGAAAATGGTAACCTATTTACTAGTTATAATTTCTTAAAACTCTTAGAAGACAGTAATTCTTTGATAGATAGAACAGGATGGTACCCAAGTTATTTTAGTTGGTATAAAGAAAATTCTATAAATGCATGTACAGCAGCATATAAAAAGGTAAACAGTCAAGGTGAATTTGTATTTGATCATTCTTGGGCGAATGTATTTGAAAGATTAAATTTAAACTATTATCCAAAATTAGTTATAGCATCACCCTTCACTCCTATTTCAGGTAAAAGGCTATTAATTAAAAATGAAGTTGATTTACAGCTAAAAAAAATGATGATTAGAGATGTCAAAAATTTTTGTGTAAATGAACGATTATCTAGCTTACATATAAATTTTATTGAAGAAGATCAAATACAATTTTACCTAGAAAATGATTTCATAATAAGATATGGAGAACAATTTCATTTTATTAATAAACAATATTCTTCATTTGAAGACTTTCTAAACCATTTATCTTACAAAAAAAGAAAAGCAATTATTAAAGAAAGAAGTGCAATTAAAAAAACTAAAGTTAATATAAAAGTCTTAAAAGGTGATGACATAAATAATAAAATTTTAGAAAAATTATATAAATTCTATCTAACTACTATCGATAAAAAATGGTCTTATGATTATCTTACAAAGGATTTTTTTTTAAACTTAAAAAATTACCTAAAAGAGAATTTAGTTGTAATTATTGCCTATGAAGAGTCTGAAATTATAGCAACCGCTTTAAATTTTATTTCAAATAATAATTTATATGGTAGATACTGGGGTTCTAAAAAGGAAATACCTTTCTTACACTTTGAACTCTGCTATTATAAAGCCATTGAAGTTGCTATTGAAAACAAATTAAATAAAGTAGAGGCAGGTGCACAAGGTCCTCATAAGATTAAAAGAGGCTATTTACCTACATTGACTTATAGTGCTCATTATATTTTTAATGATGAACTACATAAAATATTTGCTAAATATAATGAGCTTGAAAAGAGAAATATTATCGACAATATTAAAATTCTAAAAAGAGAGTACTCTCCTTATAAAACTATTTCTCATAATTAAAAAAAATTTTTTCTTCCTTTATACCAATTTCAACCAAGCCACCATTTTTTAGCTTTCCAAAAAGTATTTCTTCTGCCAATGGTTCCTTAATCTCTTTTTGAATCAGCCTTTGCAAAGGTCTAGCTCCATATTTTTTTTCATATCCTTTCATAGCTAAATAACTTTTGGCTTGCTCTGATAATTGTATTGTTATATTTTTTTCAGAAAGTTGTCCTTCTAAATAAGCTATATTTTTGTCTACTATGTTAGACATTATTTTTGGAGACAAGAAGTCAAAACTAATTATTGAATCTAGCCTATTTCTAAATTCTGGTGAAAACATTTTATTTATTTCATTTAAATTATCTTCACTTGTCATCTTACCCGTAAAACCTATATTATTTTTATCGAGACTTGAAGCTCCAACATTAGAGGTCATTATTAATATTATATTTCTAAAATCTATTGTTCTAGAATTATGATCAGTAAGTTTTCCATAATCCATAATTTGCAAAAGTATATTGAATATATCTGTATGGGCTTTTTCAATTTCATCTAGCAATAATACTGCATAAGGATTTTTATTAACAGCCTCAGTTAAGGCTCCTCCTTCGTCAAATCCTACATAACCTGGTGGAGAACCAATAAGTCTGGAGATGCTATGTCTTTCCATATATTCAGACATATCAAATCTTAATAGCTTTACATTAAGAACCTTTGCTAAAACTCTAGCAATTTCAGTTTTTCCAACGCCTGTTGGTCCCGCAAACAAATATGATCCAATAGTTTTTTCTTTTTCTCTTAACCCTGATCTTGAAAGTCTTACTACTCGGCTAAGTTCGTTAATAGCCTTATCTTGTCCAAAAACTGATAACTTAAGATTTTTGTTCAAATTTTTTAAAACTTTATTATCTTCTCTATTAATATTCTTAGATGGTATTCTAGCTATTTTTGCTACAATATCAGCTACTTCTTTAGAAGATATTACTTTTTTCCTGACTGATTTTAGATTTTGGGCAGCACCAATTTCATCCAAAATATCAATAGCTTTATCAGGTAGCTTTCTATCATTTATATATCTTTCAGAAAGATAAACAGCCTGCTCTAAAGCATCATTTGAAAACTCTACATTATGATAACTTTCATAGATATGACTTATGCCTTTAATTATTTTAATAGCATCTGAGGCACTAGGTTCATTTATATCAATTTTTTGAAATCTTCTTGCTAAAGCGCTATCCTTTTCAAAATATTTTCTAAACTCTGAGTACGTTGTCGAGCCTACGCACCTTAGGGTTCCATTAGCTAAAGCAGGCTTTAATATATTTGAAGCGTCAATAGATCCCCCAGAGGTGGCGCCTGCTCCTATAACTGTATGTATTTCATCAATAAATAAAATATTATTTTTATTACTAGTCAATTCTTTTAGCAAGTTATTAAGTCTTTCTTCAAAGTCGCCTCTATATCTTGTACCCGCAAGCAAAGTTGACATCTCTAGTGAATACACTTTAATATCTAATAATACTTTTGGTACTTTTTTTTCAACTATTTTTTTTGCTAAACCTTCTGCTAGTGCTGTCTTTCCCACTCCAGGATCTCCAACAAATAATGGATTATTTTTAAGTCTTCTACATAGAATTTGAACAGTTCGCTCTATTTCTTCCTCTCTTCCTATAATTGGATCAATTTTATTTTCCTTAGCTTTTTTATTTAAATTTACACAAAATGTTTCTAATATAGAATTATTTTTAGTCTTTTGCTCTTGCTCTAAAAATACATCTTCATCATTCATATTCTTGTCGGAGTTATTTTTTTTAAGATGACTTATATATGAAACTACTTTTAGTCTTGTTAACTTCTGTTTTTCAAGAAAAAAAACTGCGAAATTATCTCTTTCTGAGTACATGGCTACTAATATATTTAATGCTTTAACTTCTCTCTTTCCTGAGCTTTGTACGTGCTGTGCAGCCCTTTTCAAAACTCTTTCAAATGCTGCTGATGGAGTTGGTTTAGCGTCATCAGACACTGTTATATCTTTTAATTTATTATTTACAAATTGCTCTAAATCGTCACTTATTTTTTTTTTATTTACTTTGTAAAAAGAAAAAAGACTTTTTATCTCTTCATCTTTACATAGTTCTAGCATTAGGTGTTCCAAGGTTAGAAACTCATGTTTTTTAATTCTTGCTAACTCGAATGCATTTTGAATACTTATTTCTAGTTCTTCAGATATCATACTATTGTTTTTGAACCTTACATTCTAGAGGATGTTGATTAATTCTTGCGAATTCTACTACTTGATTTGCTTTAGTTTCTGCAATATCTAAAGGAAATACGCCACAAATTCCTTTTCCCTCATTATGAATCAAAAGCATTATTCTCTTAGCATCTTCATAATTTTTTTTAAAGACTGATTGAAGTACATATATTACAAATTCCATGGGAGTATAGTCGTCGTTTAACATTATAACAGCATACATATCAGGTTTCTTAAGCCTGGTTTTTTCCTTGGTTAATAAATTATTCTCGTTATTTAATGACATACATATAATATATTAAAAGTTTATCTATTAGCAACTTAAATGAAAGTATTACTGCAAATTTTTATTCCACATTTTTTTAATAAATTTATTACTTCTTCTTTTAATTTCGCCAGGTTGTCATTGCTTTCCGCTTCACACCTGGCAATAAGTGCTGGCTGAGTATTAGATGCTCTTAAAAGCCACCATCCTCTATCAGTATTTACTCTTATACCGTCGATAGTATTTACTTTAGGATACTTTTTTTTAATTAACGTAATACCTTTTTTAATTACTCTAAATTTAATTTCATCTTTACAGAATATTTTAATTTCATTAGTACTCACTAAGTTTGAAAAAGGCTTTAGTGTATCATTTAATTTTTTTTTATTTTCTAATATAAGAAGTAATCTAATTGAAGCATATAATGCATCATCAAAGCCATAGTAATGATCAGCAAAAAAAATGTGACCGGACATTTCTCCTGCTAACAATGCTCCAGAAGTTTTCATTTTCTCTTTAATGAAAGAATGTCCCGTTTTCCACATTAATGGTTTTCCACCTATTTTAGCTATTTGATCAAAAATTTTGTTGCTTGCTTTTACATCAGAAATTATTGTTGCACCTGGATTTTTTTTTATTACCTCAGATGCAAATATAAACAATAGTTTGTCTCCACTGATAAAATTATTGTCATTGTTAATTATGCCTATCCTGTCTCCATCTCCATCAAACGCTATACCTATATCTGCAGAAACTCTATTCATTGCTAGCTTTAATTGTTTTAAATTTTTTTCCTCTGTAGGATCAGGATGATGAGATGGAAAAGTTCCATCTATTGCAGTATTTAGTAAGTAATGTTTACCAGGTAAAAGCTTAACCAATTTTTTTAAAATATTTCCTGCCGCACCATTTCCAGGATCCCAAACAACTTTAATATCACTTCTTATATTTTTAATTTCTTTTGTAATTTCAATTAAATAAGACTCCTCAATATTATATTTATACAATACTCCTTTTTGTTTAAGTCCTTTTTTTTTTGTATTTACTAATTCATGTATAAACTTTCCATATAAACTGTTTCCTCCTGCAAGCATCTTGAACCCATTGTAGTTAGCAGGATTATGTGATCCCGTAATCATTATTGCTCCGTCTGCATTCATAACCTTATTAGCATAGTATAAAACAGGTGATGGGCATAAACCTATGGAAGTTACAGTGCTTCCTGCATCTATAAGACCTTGTATTAGCCTTTTATGAAGAAGTTTTGAAGATAATCTTCCATCATAACCAACTATTACTCTAGAAGCTTTATCTCCTCTTCTTGTATAACAAGAAAACTTGTATCCTAAATTGTAAGAGTCATTAGCGCTTAAGGTCTCCCCAATTATCCCTCTAATATCATATGCTCTTAAAATACTAGTATGAAATTTATGTTTCATTTTTTTCACCTATATTATAATATTTAAATCCTGACTTAGATAATTCATTACTATTGAAAATATTTCTCAAATCAAGAATAATTGGAGATGAAATAATTTTTTTAATTTTATTAAAATTTATAGCTCTGTATTCGTTCCACTCAGTGTGAACGACCATTAGGTCGGCATCTTTAACTGCATGAAAAATATTTCTCTTCCAAAAAACTCCTTTAAACTCTTTAACATTATTAAATAACTTACTGTAGGCCGGATCATGAGCAGCTACCTTAATACCTAATTTTTTAAGTCTTGGAATTATTGTGAGGCTAGGTGACTCCCTTAAGTCATCTGTATTGGGCTTAAAGGTTACACCCAAAAAGGCAACTTTACGGATTTTAAAAGGAGGTTTTAAAAGATAAGTAACTTTCTTAACCATATTAATTTTTCTTTGCTCATTAAATTCTATTACTGATTTTACTAAAGTAGATTTTACATTATTTTTTTTAAAAGACGCATACAATGCTCTTGTATCTTTTGGGAAACAACTTCCCCCAAAACCAGGACCCGGATGTAAAAACTTTGATCCTATTCTATTATCCAATCCCATCCCTTTTGCGATCATTTGTACATTGGCTCCAACTTTTTCGCATAAATCAGACATTTCATTAATAAATGAAATTTTTAGAGCTAAAAATGCGTTAGAGGCATATTTAATAAGTTCCGCACTTTCGATATCTGTAAAAAGTAACGGTGCTTCTCTTAAATTCAAAGGTCTATATAATTCCTTTAGAATATTTAAAGCATTCTTATTATCAACGCCGCACACTACTCTATCTGGTCTTAAAAAATCTTCGATTGCAGAACCCTCTCTAAGAAACTCAGGATTCGAAGCTATGCTGTAGTCTGTTCCATACTGTAATTTTGGACAGTATTTTTTAAATAATTGAATTATTTTCTTTCCAGTTCCTATGGGCACAGTAGACTTAGTAACTATTATTGGTTTGTCAGTATTTCTTAATTCTTTTGCAAGATTTGTACAAACCTCATAAACATATTTAAGGTCTGCTTCTCCTTCTCCTCTTCTCGCAGTAGGTGTGCCTACTGCAATAAAAATTATTTTAGATCCCTTAACATCTTTAAGATTATCGCTAAAAGAAAGATGTCTTGATTTTGTATTCTTGTTTACCAAGTCTGTTAATCCAGGCTCATAAATAGGTATTATATTTTTTTTCAATAAATTTATTTTTTTTTTATCTTTATCTATACATACTACTTCATAACCAAATTCAGAAAAACAACTGCCTGTAACAAGACCTACATAACCTGCACCTATAACAGATATTTTCATTTACTATTCTCTTTTAAAATAATTTTTAGCTCTTTTCTAACATATTTTTTAATTTTTGAGTCAGAAAGCGCGCTTGCTATTTGAGCTTTTAAAAATCCAAGCTTGCTTCCACAATCATATCTTTTTCCAGAAAATTTGTAAGATAAAACTCTTTCTTTTTGTGCACTTAATGATATTGCATCCGTTAGCTGAAGTTCATTTCCAGATCCTTTATCTATGGTCTTTAAATAATTAAAAATTGAATTCTTTAAAATATATCTTCCTACTACAGCTAAATTAGAGGGTGCATTAGAAATTTTAGGCTTTTCAATTAAACCTAAGACTTCAGATGTTTTTCTTTCTAAATTATTACCTTTAACAACACCATACTTTTCTACCTCATTTTTATTTACATTCATAACACCTATAACATAAGCTTTTTTCTTATTATAAATATTAATTAATTGCTTTAAACAATTACTTCCTAGAATTAGGTCATCAGGTAATAACACAGCAAAATCTTTTTTTCCAATATATTTTTTAGTTCTATAGATAGCATCACCTAATCCTAATGGTTTTTTTTGTTCTACTAATTTTATATTTGCATCTTCTATGTTTATTTCTTGAACTGTTTTTAAAAGGCTTCTTTTTCCTTTTTCTATTAGATGAGTTTCTAGGCTTTTGTTGCTAGATAAATATAATTTGGGAAATTTATTATTTGGACTTGTTACAAATATAAATGACTTAATGCCAGCATTTTTTGCCTCTTCCACTGCATAATGTATGAGAGGTTTATCTAATATAGGAAGCATCTCTTTAGGTATTGACTTAGTTGCAGGTAGAAACCTTGTACCCATCCCTGCAACTGGAATAACTATTGTTTTAATACTCATAAATTTAATATGCTATAAAATTAAAATATCTTCTATAATAATTTGAGGTGCATTTCTATTTTTTGAATTATATGTTTCTAATCTTCCGGCAATATTCATAGTTCTTTCCATTAAAATAGCATTTCCTATAACTGAGTTAGCATGATTAAAAGCAATACCAGCTATTTTTTTACCATAAATATCCTCGAAAACACAAAAAATATGCTTTTCTAATTTTCCTACTTTCTTAAAAAAAGTTGGTTTTACATTACTTAGTACTACTAACGGCTCTTCATTTTCTTGACCAAAAGGACCAATATCTTTAATACTTTTGATTAATGAATTATTAATAGATTGTAAGTCTATAACTGTATCAATTTCTAAGGTTTCCTTTCTTTTGATAGAAATATCTGAAAAATATTTCTCTAGGGTAAGAGTAAATTTTTCTAAACATATTTCATTTATCGAAAATCCACCTGCCAGACTATGTCCCCCTCCTTGAGTAATACATTTATTTTTTTTTAGGATACTAATAATGTCATTAGCATTCACTCCTTGTATGCTTCTAATTGATCCCTTCGATTTTTTTTTTTTTATACTAACAACGATACTAGGAATATTAAATTTTTTCGTCAATTTACTTGCAACTATTCCTATTATTCCTGAGTGCCAACAACTATCATAGACCAATATATATTTACGTATAGCCTGATCTCCTTCTTTTTTTATTCCAGGAATTTTTTTCATTGCTTGAGTGCAAGCAATATCTTCTAAAGTTTTTCTTTCTCTATTATTTCTAAGCAATGTGTCAGCGGTTTCAAGTATTAAAGGCTTATAATTAGTAGAAAGTAATCTAAACCCTAAAGAAGAATCTCCTATTCTTCCAGGGGCGTTTATACAAGGCCCTAAATAAAAGCTAATATCTGAAACGCTTAATTTTCTCTTAATTTTTAATTTTTCTATTAATGAACTTATACCAATATTTTTTTTTTTATTTATTTCTTGGATTCCTTTTTTTACAAAAAGGCGATTAACTTTTTTAAGTGGTACCATGTCACAAACTGTTCCTAATGCAACTAAATCTAAATATTTTTTTATATTTGGTTTTACACATTTTTTATTAAAATAATTTTCTTTTTCTAAACTACTATTTAGGGCTACAACAAATAAAAAGCTAAGTCCCACAGTTGCTAAATAATTTAAACCACTTTCATCTATATTTTTTTTAGGATTGATTAAAGCATCAGAGTAATTAGCAATATTTTGCTCGTGATGATCAATTATAACAACTTTCAGTCCCATTTCTTTAGCTTCTTTAATACTTTCCATATCATTGGTAGCACAGTCCAAACATAAGATTATATTTACCTTTTTTTCAATGAAATAGTTTAATACATTTTCACCAAAGCCATATCCGTCAATTTCTCTATCAGGTATATAAACTTCTACGCTATAAAGTTTTAATTCCCTTAAGTAATTAAAAATCAATGCAGAGGATGAAGCTCCGTCTACGTCATAGTCTCCTAATATTCCTATTTTTTCTTTTCTTAAAATTGCCTTGGTAAAAATTTTTATTGCTATGTCCATAGAATGTAAGCTATAAGGATTTGGAAATAGTTTTTTAAGAGAAGGACTTAAATAATCTTCAATATTCATTTCAAATAAGTTTCTCTTATATAAGATTGACTTTAAAACTTCAGGTAAATTTTTAACTTTTTTGATTTCATTAAAATTATTATCGAGATTTTCTTTTAAATTCCACCGAAGACCACTTACAGATAACTTTCTATCTTTGAGATTAAAATTTTCCATCTTTTTAAAATTTATTTTTTACATTATGTTTTGCTTTAATTTTTCTTATTGTTTGAGTTGAGGATCTCATTACTATAGACTCTGTATAAGCACTTCCTTGCTTATTTTTAACACCCCTAAGCATATTTCCGTCAGTTACACCAGTTGCCGCAAACATGACGTCTCCATATGCTAATTCATTTAAGTCGTAAATCTTATTTAGATCATTAATCCCAATTTTTTTAGCTCTAGATATTTCGTTTTCATTTTTGAATAATAATCTAGTTTGCATTTGTCCTCCTATACATCTTAATGCGGCTGCGGCTAAAACTCCTTCTGGCGAACCTCCTACACCCATGTAAATATCAACTCCTGATTCCTCTTCTGATGTAGCAATTACTCCAGATACATCTCCATCAGAAATAAGCATTATTCTAGCTCCTGCATCTCGGCATGTCCTAATTAATTCATGATGTCTAGGTCTATTTAAAATACACACTACTAATTCATTAATATTTTTCTTTTTAGCCTTTGCAAGGTTTTTGAGGTTTATAATAGGTTTTTCTTCCAAAGAAATAAGTTCTGAAGGTAAATTTCCACCAACCGCTATTTTGTCCATATAAACGTCTGGTGCGTTTAAGAAACAACCTTTTTTAGCAAAGGCTATTACAGTTAAAGCGTTTTGACCTCCCGTTGCACAAATAGTTGTTCCCTCCAATGGATCTAATGCAATATCAATTTCTGGTCCTTCTTGAGAACTACCTACTTTTTCCCCAATAAATAACATAGGCGCTTTATCTCTTTCACCTTCTCCTATAACAACCTCTCCATTCATATCTAATCGATTTAATGAATTTCTCATAGCTTTTACTGCAGCAGCATCAGCAGCCTTTTCATCTCCCTTTCCTATCCAGACACTAGCTGATAGTGCCGCTGCCTCTGTGACTCTTACAGCCTCTAATGCTAAGTTTCTTTCGTAAATCTCAAAGTTTTTTTTCATAAAAGATCCTCTATTCTCAATAAATTAATTTTTGTTTTAATTATATCTAAAACTTTTATTTTTTTTAAAACTTGATTAATTTTTTTTTCAGAAACTTTATGAGTGATAAAAATAAGTGGAACTATATTATTTACCTTATCATCTAGTTGAAACATACTTTTAATAGAAATTTTTTTCTTTTTAAAAAATAATGTTATATCTGCAAGAACACCGGGAATATCCTCTACACCCATTCTTATATAAAACTTTCCTTCCCTATTATCAATTTTCTGAAATGGATATTTTTGATTTTTTTCAACTGTAGTAAAACTTTTAATTTTTTTCTCGCTAGAAATATTTAAAATATCAGTCATTACAGAGGCGGCAGTTGGACCTTTACCAGCCCCTTTACCTACAATCATTATTTTATCAGTGAACTCATCATCAATAATAACTGCATTCAATTCATTATTTACTCTTGAAAGCATAGATTTTTGAGGAACTAAAGTTGGATGAACTCTTTGCATAACTTTATTATTTTTCAAATTAGCTATTCCTAACAATATTATTCTGTAACCTAATTTTTCAGACATTTTAATATCTATTTCTTGTATATTCTGAATTCCCTCTTTGTAAATGTCTGTATAAGAACAACTATTCAAGTTAAATACAAGATTAGATAATATAGATAGCTTATACGCAGCGTCTGTTCCACTTATGTCATCATGAGGATCTGACTCTGCGAATCCAAGTTTTTGAGCATCTTTTAATGCCTTTTTAAAAGATATATTTTTTTCTCTCATCTGTGTAAGAATATAATTACAAGTACCATTCAAGATTCCATAAATATTTTTAGTCTTTCCTATTATCATACTATTTTGTAAAAGCCTTATAATTGGTATTCCTCCTCCAACAGAAGCCTCAAAACTAAACTGAGTATTAAATTTTTTAGAAAGTTTAAGCATTTGTATACCGTGCTTAGCTATTAATGCTTTATTAGCAGTGACAAAGAACTTACCCTTTTTAAGTGTTTGTTTTGCTAAATCAAGGGCTAATCCATCACTGCCTCCTACTAATTCAACTATAATTTTAATTTCGGTATCATCAATCATTTTAAAAGGATTTTGATACCATGTAAATTTATTGATATCAAAAGATCTTTTTTTTATTTTACTTTTTGCAGATATACCTTTAATAAAAAGGTCCATATTATATTTTTTTTTGAAAATATTTTTTTTCTTCTCTATAATTTCAATTATACCTGAACCTACAGTTCCTAGTCCTACCAAACCTATTCCTACTTTTTCAATTGTCATTACAATAACTTAATATTATTTTTTATATTTCTCGCAGCTTGTCTAATTCTATGTTCATTTTCCACTAAACTAATTCTCACATGCTTATTTCCGTACTTTCCGAAGCCAATACCAGGAGAAACTGCAAGACCTGCTTTTTTTAAAAGCATTTTTGAAAAGTATAAGCTTCCTTTGTTCAAAAACCTTACTGGAATTTTTGCCCATGCAAACATAGTTGCGTCGGGAGTTTCAAAACTCCATCCTACTCTCTTAAAACTTGAAACTAATACATCTCTTCTCTTTTTGTAAATGTCTCTTATTTCTTCTACACAATCCTGAGGTCCGTTTAAGGCAGCAGTTGCAGCTACTTGAATTGGTGTAAAAGCACCGTAGTCTAGATATGACTTTATTCTGGATAAGGCTGAAATCAATGTACTATTTCCACAAGCAAAGCCTATTCTCCATCCTGGCATGCTAAAAGTTTTGCTCATAGAAGAAAACTCAACCGCTATGTTTTTTGCCTTCTTTATTTGCAAAATAGATGGAGGCGGAGCTATATCAAAGTAAATTTCCGCATAGGCTAAGTCTGACAAAATCCAAACTTGGTTTTTATAGCAAATATCTACTAATTCTTTATAGAAATCTAAAGAAACCACCTGTGTAGTAGGATTGTTAGGATAATTTATTATAATTGCTTTGATTCTATTTTTATATAAGTTTAATTTATTTGATAAAATTCTTAAAAAGTTTTCATGATTATCCATTCTTATACTTTTTACACTTGCACCGGCTATCAAAAAACCGTATGGATGTATTGGATAACTTGGATCGGGTACTAAAACTAGGTCACCTTTAGAAGTGATAGCCGAAGCTAAATTTGCTAGTCCTTCTTTAGAACCTAATGTTACTACTATTTCTTTGTCTTTATTTAGAGCGACATTGAATCTTCTTAAGTAATATTCTCTTTGAGCTTTTCTGAGTCCTTCTATACCTCTTGAGATTGAATACCTGTGGGTTTTAGGATTTTTTATAGTTGATATCAATTTATTTACGATATGTTTTGGTGTTGAACTGTCTGGGTTTCCCATTCCCATGTCTATTATATCTCTGCCTTTTAATCTTTCTTTAGCTTTAATATTATTAATTTCTGAAAACACATAAGGTGGTAGCAAAGACACTCTTTCAAATTTTGTTTTCATAAATAATTATTTAGATACTAAAAAAACTTCTACCCTTCTGTTTTTACTTTCTATAATATTTCCGCTGGGTTCTACCTCTGGTTTCAGGTCACCTTTACCAATAATATTAATATTCTCTTCTGGGAAGCCCTTACTAATTAACATATTTTTAATGGCCTCTGCTCTTGAAAAAGATATTTTCATATTTATTTTTTTTCCTTCGGGACTACTCCCTCCAGTAGAAGAGGCATGTCCCTCTAGAATTAATAAATTATTACTATAAATTTTTACTATTTCTATTATTACAGACTCGGCTTTTGCATCAGGTATAACCGAGTTATTTGGAAAATAAAATACTGCAACTTTATCTTCCTCACTATAATTATTAAAATTATTATCAGCAATCTCTTTTTCATAAGAAATCTTTTTGCCATCATTTTTTGTTGGAGGATTCGAGTTTAATAATAATTTTTTTACTCTCATTCTTACATTTTCAGCAATTTTTGAAATAAAAATAATATTATTTGCTTCATCTGCATCCAATGAAGCATTTTTAATGACTTTTTCCTCTGTATCTATTTCTAAGTCTCTCTGATTTTTCTGTGGCATACTATCTTCTCCATCAAAAAAATCTTTCTCTAGATCAGCAAACTCTGGCTGTTCGATTGGTATTTCTGAAATATCAGGAATATCCTCATTTGATAACTCAACTTCATTTACATCAGTATTTTCAGTATTACTGTCTTTTGTCTCGTCCTCTTTACCAAAAAAAAGATCTTCAGTTTTATCAACTATTCCTGCTAAATCTATTGTTTCTGAGATTGTAGAACAACTATTAAGAGATATAAGTAAAAAAAAATATAGAACAAAATTAGTTAGTTGTTTTATCATTTGTTCTATATATTAAGGCGATAACGAATGATTATCAAGTCCTAACTCTTCACTATATCGCATAATTATATTAAAATTTTGCACAGCCTGTCCAGATGCTCCTTTAACCAAATTATCTATAACTGAAATTATAGTAATGTAGTCACTATTGTAGTGCTTTATAAATCCAATTCTACATAGGTTTGAACCAATAACATCTCCAATTTTAGGAAGTTTTTCATCTTGACTTATTTTCACAAAGCTTGACTTTTTGTAAAATAGATTTAATTGATTTAAAATTTTTTTGAGATCTCCTTTAATGTAAATGGAGCTTAATATACCTCTGTTGATAGGAATTATATGTGGTGTAAACGTTATTGTAATTTTTTTTTTTGTGTATAATTTTATAATATGTTCTATTTCTGGTTTGTGCCTATGATTTCCTTTTCCATATGCTTTAAAACTTCCAAAGTTTTCTGAAAAAAGAAGCTCTGTATTCAAATTTCTACCGGCACCAGTTATTCCAGATTTAGAGTCGATTATAATCTCATTATTTTTTATTAAACCAGCTTTTAATAGTGGAATTAAAGGAATTAGAACTGATGTAGGGTAACAGCCAGGACAAGCTATTAATTTGCTTTTTTTTATTTCACTTTTAAAAATTTCAGATAAGCCATACGTAAATTTTTTTATAAAAGCAGGACTTTTATGAGACTCATAATACTTATTATATAAATTTAAATTTTTCATTCTATAGTCAGCAGATAAATCAATTACTATCAAATGTTTTGATAAACTATTCATTTTTTCTGAAAGGACTCCACTGGGTGCACATGAAAAAAGAACATCTATATCTGAAAGATTGGTTTTAAGAAAAGAATTTATCTTTGGTAACTTTATATCAGAAAAATTGGAAAAAATTTTAGATATATCTTTTCCTGCTGACTTATCTCCAATTATTTTTTTAATATTTACAAAAGGGTGTTTTAAAAGAATCCTTATTAATTCAGCCCCGGTATATCCGGAAGCTCCCATTACTGCTACATTTACCTTTGAAGATTTGATAGAAATTTAATTTCTCCTCTAAATTTAGAGACAATTATTTATCTTTTACTAAACTGATAACTTCTTCTAGCTTTTGCTTTTCCATACTTTTTTCTTTCAACAACCCTTGAGTCTCTTGTAAGAAATCCTTGTTTTTTCAATCCTTTTCTTAACTCGGGATCAAAATTAACTAGAGCTTTTGAGATACCATGTCTAATAGCCCCAGCTTGTCCTGAAAGACCTCCTCCTTTTACAGTACAAACTACATCTACTTCTGTTTTTCTGTTAGAAGAAATTAGCGGTTGATTAAGAAGAAGTCTATGTGATTTTGAAGAAAAATAAATCTCTTCTTTCCTTCCATTGACTGTAATAATACCATTGCCAGGTTTGATCCAAACTCTTGCAATAGACGACTTTCTTTTGCCTGTTGAATATGCTCTGCCCATAGCATCAACTTTTTTTGATAAAGAAGTATTTTCAGTGTTATTATCCGCTTGCAATGCTTTTTCCTAAAAAGTTTTTTTTATTATAATTTTTAAAATCTATTTTTATTGGTTTTTGTGCAATATGTGGGTGTGCCTCTCCTGCATAAATATGGAGTTTCTTTATCTGGTCCCTACCCAAAGGACCTTTTGGCAACATTCTTTTAACAGATAATTTAATAACTCTATCAGGAAATCTACTAGCTAATATCTTAGAATATGAGACCTCCTTAAGACCTCCAGGATATCCTGTATGTTTTCTGTACATTTTTTTTTCTAATTTATTACCTGTCATAATAACTTTATCGGCATTTGTTACAATATAATAATCCCCACAATCTACATTTGGTGAATATATAGCTTTATGTTTTCCCATAAGATGAAAGGCTAAATAGGAAGCAAGTCTACCCAACACTAAATCTTTAGCATCTATTATAAACCAGTTTCTACTAATTCTTGTCTTACTTATCCAGCTTGTTTTCATTTTTTTAGATATATGCTTTATTTAAAATAATCTATAGTTTATAATTATTTGTTAACATTATGTCAACTAACAAAATTTTATTATCTAAAACTATTTATAATTGTGTATGCGAGATTACTTTAAATAATCCGTCTAAAAGAAACCCTTTGTCTTTGGAATTAATAGAATTGCTTCAAGATTTACTAAATAATTTAAAAAGTGATAAAAAAATAAAAATAATTCTTTTAAAATCTACAGGAATAAGTTTTTGCTCTGGACATGACCTAAAGGAAGTGAGAAGTTACTCTTCTTCTAAAAGAAAGTTACTAAACCTCTTTAAAAAATGTAGTAAAATGATGACGACTTTAAGAGAATTGCCTCAACCTGTGATTGCTTGTGTGGACGGGATAGCCGCTGCCGCCGGCTGTCAGCTAGTTGCTAGTTGTGACTTGGCTATCGCTACTAGAAACTCAACTTTTGTAACTCCTGGAGTAAATATTGGACTCTTTTGCTCAACACCAATGGTAGCTATATCCAGAAAGATAGCTCCTAAAGATATGATGTACATGCTTTTAACAGGAGAGCAAATAACGGCCTTAAAAGCTAAAAATTTTAAATTAATTAATATTGTAACTAATAAAAAAGACTTTCAAAAAGAAATAAATAAAATTACACAAAAGATAGTAGCAAAATCTTTTCAGTCTATAAAAATTGGAAAAGTTGCTTTTTACAAGCAATTGGAAATGTCGTTAAATAAGGCATATAGCTACACCTCAGAAGTAATGACGACAAATATGCAATCAAAGGACGAAAAAGAAGGAATAACTGCATTTATGAAGAAAAGATCTCCAAATTGGTCATCATAAATATGTCTAAAAAAAGTAAAATTTATTATACAGACAATTATATTAAAAATATATTATATGAAACAAAATCAATTGCTATAGTAGGCCTAAGTGCAGATGAAAATAGACCTAGTAATTTTGCTGCAAAATATCTTCAAACGAGAGGCTATAAGATTATTCCCATTAATCCAAAAACAAAAATAAAAAAAATTCTTAAAGAAAAAGTTTATTCTAGTATTTTAGACTTAAATTTTATACCTGATATGGTTGATATCTTTATAAGAAGTGAGAAAGTACTTCCAGTAGTAGAAGATGCATTAAAAGTTAAACCTAAAACAATTTGGTTGCAATTAGGAGTCTATAGTAAGGAAGCAGAAAAGAAAGTAAAAAAAACTAATATTAATTTCGTGATGGATCGATGTCCTAAAATAGAGTACGCAAGGCTAAATGGTGAGCTAAGTTGGGGCGGTATAAACACTGAAATAATAACAAGCAAAAAAATAAGTTTACCAAATTGAGAAAGAAAAAAATTAAAACGAACTTTGGGTTCGCAACTAAAACAATTCATGCGGGTGCAAGGCCCGAACCAGTAACTGGAGCAAGGAACACTCCTATATATCAAACTACCTCATATGTATTTGATAATACTGAGCATGCAAAACGCTTATTTAGTTTACAAGATTTTGGCTTTATTTATTCAAGACTTACTAATCCTACAGTTTCTGTTTTAGAAGAAAGAGTTGCAAGTATTGAAAAAGCAAAAGCATCAGTAGCTTGTTCTTCTGGACATGCCGCACAACAAATGGCATTTGTTCCCCTATTAAATAATGGCGACCACTTTATATCCTCAAATAAGTTATATGGTGGTTCAATTAATCAGTTTAGTAAAACTTTTAAGAATTTTGGTTGGGATTGTGACTTTGTAAACCCTGATATTATTTCAAATTTTGAAAATAAAATTAAAGAAAACACTAAATTCATATTTATAGAAACGCTTTCTAATCCAGATGGAGGAATAGTAGATATTGAAAAAGTTTCGAAAGTAGCAGAAAAGTATCATATACCTCTTATTGTAGATAATACATTAGCAACTCCCTTTATTCATAATCCCAAAGACTGGGGAGCAAATATCATAACACATTCTTTAACTAAATTTATTTGTGGAAATGGAACTAGTATGGGAGGAGTTGTTGTTGATTGCGGAAACTTTAATTTTTTAAAAGATGACAAGTTTCCGAGCTTAAGTCAACCTAATAAGTCATATAACGGAATAAGATTTTCTGAAACTTTTGGTGATTTTGGTTACGCAATGAAGGTTAAAACAGATACTTTAAGGGATTTAGGCTGTACTTTATCTCCTCAAAATGCATTTAACATTTTAAATGGGCTGGAAACCCTTCATCTAAGAATGAAAGAACATGTTTCTAACGCACAAATAGTAGCGGAATTTCTTGAATCTCATAAAAAAGTATACGAGGTATCTTATGCAGGACTGAAATCTAGTAAATATTATAAGCTAGGTAAAAAATATATGCCATTAGGCCCAGGATCAATATTTACTTTAAAACTTAAAAAAGGTTACAAAGCCTGTATTGATTTGGTAGAGTCGGTAAAACTATTCTCTCATGTGGCTAACGTAGGAGATACTAGAAGTTTAATCATTCATCCCGCGTCTACAACTCATAGTCAATTATCTAATGAAGAAAAAACTAAAGCAGGAGCTGCCCCTGATACAATTAGACTTTCAATAGGACTGGAAACGGTAGATGATATTATTCAGGATTTAGATGTTGCCCTTGGATAGCTTAATCTTCCACCCATATACCTTGTCCATTTGATAAGGAACCCCCATCTATTAATTCAACAAATCTGTCAGGCTCTAAATTGATCCAAAAATTGAAACAACTATTTTTAGCACCCAAAATATACCATTCTGTTTTATCAAGCAGCATAAATAAAGTAAGTCTGTCCACATCCAGTTTTTTTTTGTCATGAGAAAAATTATTATAATTTTCAGTAAAGGAGCTTCTTAATGTAAGATTCAATTCTACTTCTTTGTATGTTTTAAAAAATTTTCTAGCCTCTTCTAATTTAAGCTTATAATTTTGACATTCTTCTTCTGGTTTTGCAAAAGTCAAAGTCGATAGTAAACTTATAAATAAAATTAGTGTTAAAATTTTCATATTTTTTTATATTATAATAAAATGATACAGGATGAAATAGATTTAAAAACCACAGATGGAAATTTAGACTGTACAATTTTCATTACCAATGAAAAAGAATACCCATATGTGATATTTTATATGGATGCTCCGGGTATACGAAAAGAACTGAAAGAAATGTGCGTAAGAATTGCTTCACATGGATATAATGTTATTCTTCCAAATTTATTTTATAGAGTCGGTACTGAAGGGAATTATCCTTTTAGTCAAACAAAATACAAAAAGAATAAAGTGGAATTAAATAAAATGATTTCTATTATGAATAGTACAACGAATACTATGATTTCTGAAGATACAAAATATATTTTAGATTATATATCAAAAAAAAAATCAAATAAAAAAAAAATAGGTATTATTGGTTATTGTATGAGCGGTAGATTCGTTGTGTACTGCGGTGCCAAGTTTTCTGATAGAATAGCTGCAATTGCCTCTTTTTACGGTGTAGGTATATTTACAAATAAATGTGACTCTCCTCATCTATTTGCAAATGATATAAATGCTGAAGTGTATTTGGCTTTTGCTGAAAAAGATGTTTGGGTTCCCAATAACGTATTGGAAAAAATTAAGTCTGTGTTTTCAAATAAAAAACACAATGTAAGAATTGAGATATTTAAAGAAACAGATCATGGTTTCGCTTTTCCTTCCAGAAGTACTTATGTAAAAGAAGCTTCTGAAAAACACTGGGAAAGGCTTTTGGATTTATTTGATAGAAATTTAAAAATTACAAATTAATTATAAAAAGGCTTCATCTATTTTTCTACAAATTAGATTTATTAACTTTTTTGTATCACTTATTCGAGCACCCATGGTTAAAAAGCCATGAATTTGTCCCTTAAATTCAACAAGTTCAACTTTATTTCCTGAATTAATTAAAGCTTTTGCAAACGCTTTACCCTCATCCTTTAACGGATCACAACCAGCCACAATAACTAAAGCCGGGGGTAAACTATTTAGATTTTTATACAAAATTGGTGCAGCACGCCAATCGTTTAATTCATCCTTTCTAATATACTTCTCTTGAAACCAAGCCATCAATTTTTTTGATAAAATAAATCCTTCATACTTATCTTTTGAAGTGTAGTGTTTCCCTAAATGTGTAGATGGATATATTAGAACCTGAAAACTAATCAAGGGATTTTTTTTAATTTTAGCATCGATACAACATACAGAGGCTATAGTTCCACCGGCACTATCTCCACATAAAGCAATTTTATTTTTATCATAGTCTAATTCCAGAGGATTATTTGCCACAAAGTTTATTGCTTCTATAGAGTCTTCGATTGCAATTGGAAATTTATTCTCTGGTGCTAATCCATAATCAATTGAAATAACATCAAAGTTTCCTCTATTAGCAAGCTGTCTACAAATAACATCATGAGTATCTAAATTACCAACCACCCATCCTCCTCCATGAAAAAAGATAGTGATAGGAACTATTCTAGCCTTATTTTTTAATCCTTTATAGTAGCGAGCCTTAATTTTTTTCCGAGAAGGAATATTAAAGTTTATAACTTTGTATACCTCAGGTGCAGCTGGTGAAAAAGAATCACGCAAAGATAAATATAATTTTCTTGCTTCAACATGACTCAAATTGTACATGGGAAGAATACTCCCGTCTTTTTCAGCTTTTTCTATAGCATTTATTACTTTAAGTGCATCTGGAGCTAATTCATTTTTTTTCATAATATTTAAATATTATAACCTATAATGGTCGGTGCGGCAGGATTTGAACCTACGACCCCTAGTCCCCCAGACTAGTGCGCTACCAGACTGCGCTACGCACCGCAAATTAAATCACAGATCTAATTTTCTGTAATATCACTTCTTCAGGTTCTTTAAAAGAAATAGTACCGAAAAAATTACCATTTTTTTTAAAAACCAGTAAATTTGAAGTATGATCTAAAGTATAGAAACTTTCATCTATATATATTTTTTTATAATATACATGCATACTTTTTAAGAATTTAGAAACATTCTCTGATTTTCCTGTAACTCCAATAATTTCGTCATCAAAATTACTTAAATATTCCTGTAGCTCTAATAACTTATCTCTTTCTGGATCAACTGTTACAAAGTAAAAACTTATCTTACGTCTTTGCTCGCCAAGATTTTTAATGATCTTTGAAATTTCTATCAAAGTGTTAGGACAAATATCAGGACAGCTGATGAAACCAAAAAAGAAGATTGAAGGATTACTCAAAACTTTTTCGTATGATAATAATTCCTGCTTATGTGTAACCAAATTCAACTTATCTAAATTTTTATTAATTACAAATTTATTGTCTTTGGTTTTTTCTGTCATGGAAAAAAAAATAGCAATTGATGTAGCTATTATAAAAAAAACAACTAAAGAAATTTTTGATTTAGTCATAAAGCTTTTTAATATTTTGTAAGGTTTCTTTCATCTGCAATAACTTATTTGATAGCTCTCTAGAAAGCTTTAATTTTCCTTCTTCTTTAATATCACTTATTTTCTTTTTAGATAGATAAGTTTTTACTCCCTTTACTGTATAGCCTTCCTCATGTAGGAGCTCTTTAATTCTTCTTAATAAATTAATATCATTTACTGAATACAACCTTCTACCCCCTTTTCTTTTAAGCGGGTTAAGCTGCGGAAAATTTTCTTCCCAAAATCTTAATACATGTT
>JAYYAX010000057.1:0-9597 GCA_036042925.1 Pseudomonadota bacterium | reverse complement strand
AAGTGTTTTATATTCTACGCATAAAGTTTTACAAAGCATGTGAAGTTTTTTTTCATGTTTCTTTGACTAATCTAAATTTCCAATTTTAATATAAGTTATTACAATATAATTATGTGTCTTTAAATGAGAAGGGTCTATTTTTAAGGCACGCTTATAACTTATTAAGGATAATTTATAATTATTATTTTTTCTGTAAGCAAACCCAAGAAGATTATGAATATCAGCATTAGCTTTATTTATTTTTATTTCTTTTTTCAATAATTTTATAGCTTTTTCATAATTTTCATTATCCAATGCCTCATTTATCTTAAAGAGATAGTTTTTTTCTATTCCTTTACTATATCCTGTTATTTCCTTCGCTGGATATGTATTACTTATAAAAGCTAAATATATTAAAAACTTTAGTACTTTTCTAGGCATGCTTTTTTAATAAACATATGAAAAAACCATCTGAATTAATATAATTTGGTGTTAAAGTAAGCCATTTATACGTACTCCTTAGATTTATATTTTTTAATTCCTTTTTTAATACTATGTTTATATCTACTAATTTAAAAGCTTTATTATTTGATAAAAATTTTTTTATTTGCATTTCATTTTCGTCAGCAAATAATGAGCATGTGATATAAGAAATTAAACCATTCTTGCTTATATATTTTGCTGCTTTTTTTAAAATACTTGCTTGAATTTTTAAATTATTTTTATATTTATTTAAATCAAGTTTTATCATTTCATCAGGCCTTCTTCTCCATACTCCTGAACCTGAGCAAGGAACGTCTAGTAAAATTAAATCAAAATAGTTATGAAAATTTTTGGTATTATTAAATATGCTAATTTTATTATATATTTTTAAGTTCTCAAGTCTTTTCTTTAGAACTTTTAACCTATCTACATTCACATCATAAATAAAAATATTACCTTTTGCTTTCATCTTTTCGTAAAGAGCTAAAGTCTTGGTTCCTTTTCCTGCACAATAATCTAAAACCTTCATACCTTTTTTAGCTCCACTCAATAAAGTTACAATTTGCGATGCTTCATCTTGAACCTCAAAAAGATTTTTTTTTATTTGTCTAATTTTTTTTTCTAGAATCCTTTTTTTTATGGTGATACCTAATGGTGAATAAGAAGTTTTTTTTGCTAATATATTATTTTGATTTAATAGTTTTAAAATCTTATTTCTATCCGTTAAATGCTCGTTTATTCTTATATCAAATCTTGGTTCTTCTAGAATAGATCTATAATTTTCTTTTAATTTATTTTTAAATTCTTTTGTTAGTTTGGCTTCAAGCCAAATAGGCAATACTGGAATAATTTCTATTTCTGCAGAAATGGATAGTTTATGAATTTTAGAATCTATTTTTTCTGGCTTTATAGAGAATTTACCCTCATAAATATCTTTAAGTTTTTCTTTTTTATTGATTGAAAAATAATAAATAAGTAATGCATTTCTGAAAGAAAAATTTATTAGATTATTTTTACATATTTCTTGCAAAGTAAAATAATTTTTAAGAAACTTAAAAACTAGTTCTCTTATTAAAATTTTATCTTTAGAGCCTGCAAATTTATTTTTTCTAAAAAAGGTATTTATCACAGACTTTGCCTTGTACTCACTAAAAATTATTTTTTCAACCAATACAATTGAGGAAGCTAAAATCGCTCCTTTTTTCATATTATATTTCTGTTTTATAGTTAGGAGCTTCTCTTGTTACCGCAATATCATGAATATGGCTTTCTTTAAAGCCTGCCTGAGTGATTTGAATAAAAGAGCATTTATTTTTCATATCATCTATATTTTTATTACCCGTATATCCCATGGCAGCTCTTAAGCCACCTACCAATTGAAATATTACATCTGAGGCCGCACCTTTAAAAGGAACTCTTCCTTCTACTCCTTCTGGAACAAATTTTAGTTTGTCTTCTACATCCTGTTGAAAGTATCTGTCTGATGATCCCTTTTCCATTGCCGCTAATGAACCCATTCCTCTATAAGATTTATAAGACCTACCCTGATAAAGAAAGACTTCGCCTGGAGACTCTTGAGTACCTGCTAACAAAGACCCTATCATAACACTATCAGCACCTGCACCAATTGCTTTGGCCACGTCTCCAGAATACCTGATACCTCCGTCTGCTATAATTGGTATATTTTTTTTCCTACACCTTTTGTAAACTTCAGCTATAGCTGAAAATTGTGGAACACCAACACCTGCTATCACCCTCGTAGTACATATGGAGCCCGGGCCTATACCCACTTTTAACCCATCTACAGGATATTTAATTAATTCTCCAGCTGACTCTGAGGTAGCAATATTTCCAGCAATGATTTGAACTCTGTCTTTAAACTTTCTTTTTAAATCTTTTAAAGAATCTATGACTCTTTTAGAATGGGCATGTGCCGTGTCTAGTACTATTGCATCAACTCCAACCTCAACTAGTCTTTCTGCTCTACTTAATCCCTCTTTTCCTACTCCTATAGCAGCTGCTGTTCTTAGTCTTCCTATGTGATCTTTCGTGGCTAACGGATATTTTTGCGACTTTTCAATATCTGTAACGGTAATTAAGCCCTTACACCTTTTTTGCTTATCAATTATTATTAATTTTTCTATCTTATTTGCTTTGAGAATGTCAGAAGCTTTTTTAATGGATATTCCTTTCTCAGAGGTAATAAGATTTGTTTTAGTCATTAGTTCTCTGATTGGTTGCTGGAGATTTTTTGAAAATCGTACATCTCTGTTTGTAATAATTCCAATTACTTTTTTATTTTTGTCTACTACTGGGAATCCAGATATATTAAATTTTTTTTTCAATTCTATTAAATCTAGCAATTTAGAGTCTGATGAAATTGTTACTGGATCTACTACCATCCCTGACTCGTATTTTTTTACTTTAATTACCTCTATAGCCTGCTCTTCTATAGAGTTATTCTTGTGAATAACCCCAATTCCTCCACATTGAGAAATTGATATAGCTAGCCTTCCATCTGTTACGGTATCCATTGCAGCAGATATTATAGGAATATTAATATCTATTTCTGAGGAAAATCTGGTTTTCGTCTCCACTTCTCTAGGCATAATGCTTGAATAAGCTGGTCTTATTAAAACGTCATCAAATGTTAATGATTGAGATAATTTCATAATTAATTAAGCAAAGTTTAATAGTATTTTTCCTTACTGTAAATTATTAAAACCTTTACTAATCAAATAAATTTCTTTAGAAACAACTTTACTAGATTTGGGTTTAAAAAGATGTACTACTTTAAATTTTTTTTTTGCTTGATTTATTAATGAATTATCATGATGGCCTCCAAGTAATTTACAAACAAAAGATCCATTTATTGACAGATATTTTATCGCGAATGATAATGCTAACTCGGATAAATTAGATGCTTTTACCTGATCAGTGAACCTATGACCTGTCGATTGTGGAGCCATATCTGACAATACTAAATCAATATTATTTTTTTCAAAATATACATTGGTTTCAATGATATCAACTATGTCATTTTTAACCATAGTTACATTTTGTAAAGGCTTTATACTTTTGAGATCTATAGCGAAAATTTTAATTTTTGAGTTACTTTTATTTTTTTCAATTAGTACCTGACTCCAGCTTCCAGGAGCTGCTCCTAAATCTACGATATTTTTAGCATTTTCTATTACATTAAACTTTTTATCTATTTCTAGTAATTTATACGCTGATCTTGCTCTATAGCCTTTTTTTTTTGCGTCAGAGAAATAAACATCTGATTTTCTATTTAATAACCACAAATTTTGACTTGAGCTTTTCTTTGACATATTAAAGGAAATTATTATTTTTTAATATTTTGTAAATAACGTGCATTGGTAGCCCAACAACATTACTGTAGGAGCCAGAAATCATTTCAACAAAGGACTCTGCAAATCCTTGTATTGAATAAGATCCTGCACAATTTACCCACTCATTTAAAGACAAATAATCATCGATATCTTTGTCGCTTAACAATCTAAATTTAACAATTGAGGTACAAACATGCTGAAAATACTTACTATCCCCTTGCAAAATAGTTACACCAGTGAATACACGATGTCTTCTTCCTGATAAAGTCTTTAAATTTAATTTTGCTTGACCTACAAGATTAGTTTTATTAATTACTTTTTTACGTGCATAAACGATTGTATCTGCCGCTATGATATAATCATTTCTGAACTTTTTTTTTGCAAATAATGCTTTTTCATATGACAGTCTTTTTGCAATTAGCTTTGGTGCTTCATTAACTTTAGGAACCTCAGATATTTTAGGAGACATGGCAACAAAAGGAACTTTCATTCTTTTTAAAATTAATATTCTATTCTTTGAGGAAGAAGCTAATATAAGTTTTTTTTTATTTTTTTTCAAAAATATTACTTATGCCTAAAAATAATTCTACCTTTAGTTAAGTCGTAAGTAGACATTTCTACAATCACTTTATCACCTGCCAATATTCTTATTCTGTGTTTCCTCATTCTTCCTGCAGTATGAGCTAAAATTTCATGGCCATTTTCCAACTTTACTCTGAACATCGCATTGGGCAAAATCTCAGAAACAATTCCTTCATATTCCAAAACATCTTCTTTAGGCATAATACTCCTCTATTTTGTTTAGAATGATATTTTTAACAAATTTGGTCAAGCTTTTAAATTTTGACTGATAATATACTAATTAAAGTAAATAATCGTCGTGACGTATCATCAGTTATATCTATATCATCTTTTAAAATATCTTTTAAGATTTCTGCTCCTTCATCATGAATAGATCTTCTTCCAACATCTATCGCCTCTATTTTTTTTAATGGAGCAGTTTTAATTGCCTCTATATAATTTTCACAAACTATTTGATAGTCTCTTACAATGCGTCTTATACTACTAATTAAATACTTATTTTCATATTCTTTGTTGTCTTTAATGTCCAAAATTAATAAATAAAGCTTCCATTCTTTAAATTTTATTTTTATTTTATAAGGTCCTGTAGTTTTTTTTTTTAATTTAAAATAACAATTTTTTTTTAAGTCAAAAACTGAAGATTTTCTTTCTTGTTCTAATTCATGATTCCATGTAATTATATTATTTTCATCTACCTCTGCTTCTTCTATGTAAAAAGTATCTTCTGACAACTAATTTCTCTTGATATACCTAATTTTTGCAGACATAGCATGTGCTGTTAATCCTTCAACGGTAGCTAGGTTATTTATGTGCGGTACAAATTTAAATAAGCTTTTTTTGTCTGCCTCTATGTAGGATGACCTTTTAAAAAAGTCTAATACTGATAAACCTGACTCAAATCTTGCATTTCCAGCAGTAGGAAGAACATGACTGGGTCCTGCTACATAATCGCCAAATGCTTCTGGAGTATAATTCCCTACAAAAATTGCGCCTGCATTTTTAATTTTTTTAATCAAATAATTACTTTTTTTACAAATTATTTGCAGGTGCTCAGGTGCAATAGTGTCTATTATTTTACTGGAAGACAATACTTCAGGCACTTTAATGGCAATACCATTATTTTTTATACTGTGTTTTGCTATTTGTTTCCTTTCAATAATTTTTAAATATTTTGATATATATTGATTTACAGATTTTATTAAATTTTGACTATCACTTAGCAAAATTACTCTTGCATCTTCATCATGTTCTGCCTGTGACAATAAATCAATTGCTAACCATTCAGGATTACTACTTTTGTCTGCAACTATCATAATTTCAGATGGTCCAGCTACTGAGTCGATCCCAACATCACCAAAGACTTGTTTTTTTGCTTCTGCAACAAAGGCATTTCCTGGTCCAAAAATCTTATCGACCTTACTTATTGTTTTTGTTCCATAGGTTAAAGCTGCTATGGCCTGAGCACCTCCAATCATAAAAATATTATTTACGCCGGACATATGGGCTGCTGCCATTATTTCATAACTTATTCTTCTCTCTTTAGCTGGACTAACTAAAACTATTCTTTTAACACCTGCTAATTTTGCAGCTACTGCATTCATAAAAACAGAAGAAGGATAAATAGCTTTACCTCCTGGAATATATAAACCGCATGAGCTAATTGGTTTCCATAGACAGCCAAGTTTCGTTCCGGTCTTATCTTTATAAAGAAGGTCTTTAGGAAGTAATTTTTTTTGATAATTTTTGACTCTTTCTATTGCTATTTTGATAGATTTTATAAAATCATGAGAGCAATACTTCAGAGAGCTACTTATCTGATTAATTGGAACCTCAATCTGAGAAATATTTGTAAAATTATTATTTTCATATTTATTTGTTAGTTTAAGTAGAGATTTATCACCTCCCTCCTTAACATCCATAATAATCTTTCTAACAGAATTAGAAATTTTCTCAGACCTTAAAACAGTGGTTTCTAAATATTTTCTTAATTTATTCTTATAACTTTCGTTATCACAACTTACGACTCTTAACATTTGCAGCCTTTCTAAATCGATTAATAATTTTTTTTATGCTCTCAGGTTTGGATTTAGAGAAATTTTTATTTACTATCAAAAATGACGATATATCCATTATCTTTTCTATCTCGCTAAGCCCGTTGTCTTCTAATGTTTGACCTGTTGAAACTAAATCTACTATTCTTTTTGTTAATCCTAGCATTGGCGCTATCTCTAATGATCCATTTAGCTTCAGACACTCTGCTTGTACTCCTCTCTCTGCAAAATAGTTTTTTGTAATTTTTGGATATTTGGTAGCAACCCTTACATGGCTCCAACTATTTGGGTTATCTTTTGCTGCAAGTTTTATTGGTTCTGCTACAGACATTCTACATTTTCCAATACCCAAATTTACTGGAGCATAAATTTCATCCAAAGAAAACTCTTTAATTACATCAGATCCAACTACTCCTAAATGAGCCCCTCCAAAAGCAACAAAATTAACTACATCAAAACTTCTTACGATAATAATAATAATATTTTTGTCTGAAGTGTTAAACATTAACTTTCTATTGTTGCTAACATGAAAAGAGCTTTCTGGAACGATATTTACCTTTTTTAATATAGGTTTAAGTTCTTCTAGTATTCTTCCCTTAGGAATGGCAATAATAATTTTTTTGTTTACAGATATATTTAATTTTTTAGTCATTTCGCAAGTGAGATGGAGCTAAAGGCGGAGATTTTGGGTTACCCAAATCTTCAAGAATACAAATCCAATCAAATACTTTAAGGTTAATAATTTTTTTATCATTTAATAATATAAGTATATTGTTGTCGACATTACTAATAGATAACACATTATATATTAGATTGTTAAAAATATTTTTCGAATTTATTTGTTCTACTCCATAAATAGTTAGTACGGAAAGTACTTGCTTAAGATTATAATCCTCACCATCAGCAGCCTCCCAGGTAAACCTTTCCAAAGCCAATGAAAAAAATTTCCTATTCTTGTCATATGCTATTTCTGAAGAAATTAGTATAGATTGGTATATACAATCAGAAAAAATAGATAAATCTTTGTCGTCAACGGCTCTTAACTTTAGTGGCTTCCAATTCTTATTAATGGTTTTCATTTTTATTCCTATATATTTCTGCACCGCATGCTGACAGCTTAGTGTCAATTTTTTCGTAACCTCTATCTAAATGATAAACTCTATTTACTTTTGTCTTACCTTTAGCAGCCAAACCAGCTAAAATGAGAGACACGGACGCTCTTAAATCAGTGGCCATTACTTCTGCTCCTATAAAATTAGAATTTCCTTCTATAATAGCCTTATTACCTTTAATTTTTATCTTTGCTCCTAACCTGTTTAATTCTGGAATATGCATAAATCTATTCTCAAAGATATTCTCTTGTATTTTAGAATTTCCTTTAGATAAACAAGCCAATGTTACAAGTTGAGCTTGCATATCAGTTGGAAATCCAGGATACGCAGAGGTTTTTAAGTTTATGGGCTTTAAATCGCCGCTTTCGAAAACCTCGACGATATTTTCATATACTTTGTATTTAAGTCCTATTTTTTTCATTACGCATAAAAAAGATTTAATGTGACAAGCATTTACATTTCTAATACTTAAATGGCTTTTAGTGATAGCTGCAGCTATAATAAAAGAGCAGGCTTCAATTCTGTCATAAATGATACTGTGACTTATTTTTTTCAGACTGTTTACTCCTTGTATAGAAATTGAAGAAGTTCCTATACCGTCGATCTTTACACCCATCGAAATAAGACATTTGCACAGATCTTGAACTTCGGGTTCCTTTGCAGCATTTTTTATAATAGTTTCTCCTTTAGCAAAAACTGAAGCAATAATAGCATTTTCTGTGGCTCCTACTGAAACTTGCGGAAAGATTATCTTGTTTCCTCTTAGTTGTCCTTTTCTTGCCTTAGCTATTACATAACCGTCTTCTAATCGAATTTCTGCACCTAGTTTTTTCATAGCATAGACATGTAAATCCACTGGCCTTAAACCAATTGCACATCCTCCAGGAAGAGAAACCTTTGCAAAGCCATTCTTAGTTAGTAAAGGCCCTAGAACAAGAAATGAAGCTCTCATTTTTCTAACCAAATCATATTTCGCTATCGATGAAATATTATTTGAAGCATCAAGTATTATACTATTTTTTTTATTAATAGAATAATTAACTCCTAAACTCTTTAGCAAATTTAGCATAGATTTAACATCTGCTAAATCAGGAATATTATTTACCTGAAAGCTATTTGCCAAAATTGATAATGCCAGTATTGGTAAAGAAGCATTTTTAGAACCTGAACTATTTATGGTTCCAAATAACTTCCTACCCCCAGAAATAATAATACTCTCCATTTTTTAAAGCCTCGGTAAAGTTACGCCCTTCTGTTTCATATATTTACCTTTTTTATCAGCATAAGACTGTTTGGGAGGCTCTTCACCTTTAAGAAACAAGAATTGACAAGCTCCTTCGTTTGCATAAATTTTTGCAGGTAAAGGGCTAGTATTTGAAAACTCTAAAGTTACGTGTCCTTCCCATTCGGGCTCTAAAGGAGTAACATTTACAATAATCCCACATCTTGCATAGGTAGATTTACCTAAACAAACCACCAAAATATTTCTAGGAATTCTGAAATACTCTACAGTTCTCGCTAAAACAAAACTATTTGGAGGAATGATACAAGTATCAGCTTTTCTCTCTACGAAGCCCTCGTTGCTAAAATTTTTTGGATCTACCAGTGCGTTATTCACGTTAGTAAATATTTTAAACTCGTTTGCTACTCTCGCATCATATCCATAACTAGATAGTCCGTAGGAGATTTTTCCTTTCCTGACTTGTGAATTCTTAAAAGGCTCTATTATTTTTTTTTCTTTTACTTTTCTAGCTATCCAATTATCAGACATTATTGTCATTTTTTTCTCCTTTTAACTTTTTATCAACCAGTTTTCTTTTTTTTTTAGAAACTCTTCTTAATAAATTTTTTTTCATTTCCTCTTTCAAAAACTTTATTCGTATTTCTTTTTTTTCAGACATATATTTTAAATTTTTTTTTTTTATATATTATGAAATTAATAATTTATACTATAATTATTTTAAATCTATCTGAAAGTACATTATGTGGAAAAGAGGCTATACTAAAGGACTAGTAAATAAAATTTTTTCTTACATA
>JAYYAX010000056.1:0-13431 GCA_036042925.1 Pseudomonadota bacterium | reverse complement strand
GCAAGGGGATTAAAAGTTTTAAATTACGTAGCAAGAAAATTAAGTAATAATATTTGGTCCTTTGCTCCATCATTAAATAATTCTGGAAAAAGTCACTCAATAACTATTAACAAAAAAACCAAAGTTAAATATATTGGGAGTCAAAAGTTTCATGTAGATGGTACACCTGTTGATTGTGTTATAGTTGCAAAAAAGTACCTATCCTTGAAAAATTTAAAACCAAATCTAATTCTATCTGGAATAAATTATGGACAAAACCTAGGTTTTGATATTTTTTATTCTGGTACTTTTGCGGCCGCTAGAGAGGCGAGCATACAAGGTATAAAATCATTTTCAATATCACTAGAAAAGAATCAAAAATCATCTAATTGGCAAACAGTAAAGTACTTTCGTCCCAAAATATTAAATAATATCAAAAAACTAAATATTAAACCAAGCATATATTTTAATATTAATTTTCCTAATGTTAAAATTAATAGTATAAAGGGTTGTAAACTAGTAAAACCTGGAAAAAGAAAACCGGGAGAACATTTAGAAATCATTAATACTAATAAAAATTCTTTTTTTTTTAAAATTCCTTCAGAAAGAAAAATTCACTCAAGTGCTTCAATTAACGAAGATGAGTATGAAATGAAAAAAAAATTTATTACTATAACTTATCATTGTAATTTAGATTTTAATGAACGACTTCTTTCGAAAAAAATAACAGAATCTATAGGGAAAATAATTGAATAATAAGGAAGTTCTTATAAAAATTCTATTATATCTTAGAAAAAAAGGTATCAATAATGACAATGTACTCTTTTCTATTGAAAAAATTCCACCACACTATTTTCTTAATCTATTAGGTAGCTACAATAATACACCTAAGTTAGATTATGAAGAGATAGCTAGATTGTCAAAAGTTTTACAAGAGGCTTTATATTATAAAACTAAATTAAGTAATATTTTAATTACAGAACTAAAACTTGGTTGGTTTTGCTTAATATCCGCGCTCTCGGCTAAAAGAGTATATGGGCTGGGAATAGATGAAAAAAAGATTAATGATTTAGAAAAAGTTTACAGATTCCTGGGATTATCAAATATTTTTTTAAAAAAAAGCTCTAACTATAATGATTGGAATAAAGTTGCTCCCTTTGATCTTATTATTCACCTAGAAACCCTCAATTCAGTTCCAAAAAATTTTATGGAAATTCTTTCAGAAGATGGAAATATCTTTTTTACTAAACAAAACAAAAAAAAAGTTAGTATAATTAGATGCAATAAAAGTAAAAAATATCATAAGGTTAAGATCAATGAATTCTTTTTATCAGAAAATAAAATGTTATGAATTTTAAAAAAATAATTGTTATAATTCTTTATGTAATTATGACTTTTATTGTGTCTAATTGTGCTAGGAATATAAGTTTTCCAAAAGTTGAAGAAGGAATTTTCACTGGTAAGGGTGGAAAACATTACAATTCAAGGAAAATTAAAATAATAACAGGAGATACTTTAAAGAGTATTTCGAGAAAATACTCTGTTTCAATAAGGGAACTAATAAAGCGTAACAATTTAAAAACTCCTTATATTTTAAAACCAGGTAAAACTTTAATAATTCCAATGGCTATAAAGTATAAAATCAGAAAAGGTGACTCTCTTTATAAAATTGCTGAATGCTCCAATATTTCCATAGAAGATATTAGACAAAGAAATAAATATATTCAAGAGAGGAAGCTGAAAATAGGAAATATAATAAAGATGCCGTACTTTGCTGAAATAAATAAATGCAAAGCTGTTGCAAATTTTAAAAAACAAAAAAATAAAAAATATATAAAAAGCAAAAAAATTTTTAGATGGCCAGTAGATGGTAAAGTAATAGCAACTTTTGGTATAAAAACTTCAGGAAGGAGAAACGATGGTATAAATATTAAGGCACCTTATGGCAGTCCAGTGAGAGCTTCAAAAGATGGAAAGGTTATATATAGAGGTAATGAATTACCAGCATGGGGTAATCTTATACTAGTAAAACACAAAGACGGTTGGACTACCGCTTATGCACATTTGGATAAGTTTTTTGTTAAATTAGGATCAGAATTAAAAACAGGAGAAATTTTAGGCTCTGTTGGTAAAACAGGCAATGTATTTGATTATCAATTGCACTTTCAGGTTAGGAAAAAATCTAAACCTCTAGATCCAATTAAATATTTGTATAAATAAAAATTATCCTATTCTTCTAACATCATATATCTTACAAAATTTAGTGCCTCTCTTCCAGAATTTGATCCTCTCACAATTGACCATTCAATTGCTTTTTTTTTGATAATACCTTTACTAATTTTCAATTTATAAAAATCAGAATAATGAAAAATAATTTTTATATATTGATCTAAACTAAAATTATGAAATCCTATCCATATTCCAAATCTGTCTGATAATGAAACAATATTCTCGTTTACATCTTTAATCTCAGATTTTAAGTTATTATTATTTAATTTATCTCTCACAAGGTGTCTGAAATTTGAAGTCACGTAAAATATTATATTTGGATTCTTTCTTAAACTGCCTTCCAGAATATTTTTAAACAAGATAAATTTTTCATCTTTTAATTGAAACGAAAAATCGTCACAAAAAATTATTATTTTCTGTTTTTCTTTTTCAAGAATCCTTAAAATCTTAGGTAAAGAATTAATTTGAAAAAACTTAATTTCTATCATAGAAAAGGAAAATTTTTCTTTAAGACTATAATATAGTGACATTACTAAAGAAGATTTTCCAGTACCTCTTGATCCCCAAAGCAAAACACTATTAGCAGAATTGCCATTAAGAAATTGCTTTGTATTTTTTATTAAGATGTCATAGTGATTGTCTAAAAAAAGAAGATTTTTGAAATATATTTTTTTTTCTGGATTAATTCTAAAAAATTGTTCATCCTCGTTACTCCACTCGAACAATCCATCTTTCAACTTTTTTTTGGAAAAGGAGTTAGATTTAAATATATTTTCTAAGAAAATATTTGTATTATTCAAAGACTTAAGGATTTCAGCTTGAATATTTTTTTTCATAATTACATAATATAATTGATTTATAATAATATCTGAACTAGATTTAAATTCAATGATTAGCTATTTGTTAAGGAGTTTATAGTATGGTAATTAATTTAGCTTTTGCACAAGCATCACAAGCATCTGGAGGGCAAAATTTTATAATACAACTTTTACCTTTAATATTAATATTTGTAGTATTCTATTTTCTATTAATTAGACCTCAACAGAAGAGAGTTAAGCAACATAAAGAAATGGTATCATCACTTAAAGTGGGGCAACAAGTCATTACCTCAGGAGGAATGTTAGCTAAAATAGTTAAGGTTGATGATGATAAATTTATTACTTTATCTATCTCTGATGGAATTAACGTTAAAGTAAAAAGAGACACTATTACAGAAGTTATTATCAATAATAACTAATAAAAATTATGAAAAAGCTCAATACTAAATTTTTAGTAACTATTTTAATAGTCATTTTTAGTCTTTTTCATACTATTCCAATATTATTTCAAAATAAAGAGATGCTTCCTGATTTTATTGAAAAAAAATCTGTAAGACTAGGCTTGGATCTTCAGGGTGGTTCTCAACTTTTATTACAAATTGAAACAGAAGAAGCCCTTAAGGAAAAACTGCAAAACCTGTCAGAAGATATAAGAATAAAGTTTCAAGAAAATAATATAATAGCGAATGATATTACTTCAAATAATAAGGTTGTGAAACTGCAGTTACAAAATGAAAATGATATCAGTAAAGTGAATAGAATATTAGATGATTTCCAATTTATCGACTTTAAAAATGATAACATGTTAATCCAGTTAAACTTTACTGACAAGCACATCAACGATTTTAATAGTTCATTAGTTCTTCAGTCTCTAGAAATTATAAGAAAAAGAATTGATGAAGTTGGAACAAACGAGCCAATAATTCAAATTCAGGGTAACCAAAGAATTTTAGTTCAACTTCCAGGGCTTAAAGATCCGGATAGAATAAAATCTTTACTTGGAAAAACGGCGAAAATGAACTTTAGAATGGTAGATGAAAAAAATATGCAGTTTATAAATGAGAAAAAATATTTTGTTGGTTCAGAACTTATTCAAGATGCAGATTCATTAATGCAGTACGTTATTAAAAAGAGAGTAGGTGTTAGTGGTGATAATTTGGTAGATGCTAGTGCCTCAGTTGATCAATTCAATAGACCAATAGTTTCTTTAAGATTTGATAGTCTGGGTTCAAGAAAATTTGCAGATTTAACTACTAAAAATGTTGGAAATAGATTTGCAATAGTTTTAGATAATAGGGTTATTTCTGCTCCTGTTATACAAGAACCAATACCTACGGGAAATGCTCAAATATCTGGAAATTTTACTTTCGAAACTGCAAATGATTTAGCTATTTTATTAAGGGCAGGATCGCTTCCGGCTCCTATTAGCATTGCAGAAGAAAGAACTGTTGGACCAAGTTTAGGAAAAGATTCTATCAAAGCGGGTTCCATTTCTTTGATTATAGCATTTATCCTAGTATTAACTTATATGTTTTTGATTTATGGAAAAGTAGCACTCATAGCAAATTTTGTTTTGATAATTAATATTTTATTTCTTGTTTCTTGCATAGTTCTTCTAAATGCAACACTTACATTGCCAGGTATAGCAGGAATTGCTTTAACTGTGGGTATGGCAGTAGATGCTAATGTACTTATTTTTGAAAGAATTAGAGAGGAACAATTTCTTGGAAGATCTAAAATAAGTGCAATAGATACAGGTTTTTCTCAAGCTTTCAGAGCAATCTTGGATGCAAATATCACTACTCTTATAGCTGCTTTAATCTTATTTTTCATGGGATCTGGTCCTATAAAAGGTTTTTCTATTACTTTAGGACTGGGTGTTTTTAGTACTATTATGTGTACAATGGTAATAAGTAGATTATTAATAAATTATTTCTACATTAACAATAAAAATAGAGAGTTGAAATTATAATATGTTAATAAGATTAATAAAAAAAACACCAAACATAAATTTTTTAGAAAGAAAAACTCTTTTTTTTATAACTTCTGGTATTCTTTCCATAATTTCAGTTATTTTTCTTTTTGTAAAAAGTTTAAATTTTGGAATTGATTTTAAAGGAGGATTGCTATTAGAAATCTCACTAAAAAAAAATTATGAAATAAATCTAATAAGAAATAAATTAAGTAAAATAGTACCCGGAGATTATTCAATACAGAATTTAGACAATTCTGAAAATAATTATCTTATAAAGATTGAAACTTATACTAATGAAAAAGAAAATAATCAAAAGCTTATTTTAGAAATCAAAGAAACTTTGAATACAGAGTTTTTAGAAGTAGATTACAGACGACTAGAATATGTTGGGCCCACTGTAAGCAAGGAACTTATTAAAGCAGGAATTTTTTCTATATTAATTGCTATTAGTGCAATGTTAGCATATATTTGGTTTCGATTTGAATTGCCTTTTGCAATAGGGGCTGTTGCAGCTCTTATACATGACATAGTTCTAACCATAGGTATGTTTTCTATTACATCATTGGAGTTTAATCTAGCTACAGTAGCAGCTATACTTTTAATAATTGGATATTCAATGAATGATACGGTTGTTGTATATGATCGAATTAGAGAAAATTTAAAAAAATTTAAAAAAATCAGTATAATTTCTTTGTTAAATAAATCAGTCAATGAAACTCTATCTAGAACAATAAATACTACAATAACAACAATTTTAGCACTTTTAGCATTGTACATATTTGGAGGCAGCATTATAAAGGACTTCAGCTTTGCAATGATTTGGGGAATACTTATAGGAACATATTCTTCTATTTTGATAGCAACGCCGGTTTTAGTTCACTTAAACGTAAAAAGAACGCAATCACAAGAGGAGTAAGTTAAATTTGCAAATTGAACTTGAGAATTTATCTAATGAAACATTTATTTCCTCTTTCGGTAAAGACTACATAGTTATTAAAAATAAGAAGTATTTTAAAAATATTATAATTTCAGAACATCATATCCATGAAAATATTGAAAACGAACTTTTTTATGATTATAATTTTTTGAAAAAAAGAATTCATGAAAATAGCACCGAGAAAAATAAAATTTTACTATTTGGAACTGGAAAGAAAATAGAACTCTTACCTAATAAGATTTTAGAATTCTTTATTAAAAGCAAAATTCCGTATGAAATTATGACTACCATTTCAGCCATAAAAACATATAACATTTTATTATCTCAGGGTAGAAGCACTATTGCTTTTTTAAAACTAAATATTTAGATGTTCTTTCAAATATTCACCAGTATAGCTAATTTTTTCTTTTGTAATTTCCTCCGGTGTACCTTCAGCTATGATTTGACCTCCTTTATTACCTCCGTCGACGCCTAAATCAATTATCCAATCTGAACATTTCAAGACATCTAAATTATGCTCAATTACAAGAACTGTATTACCGTTATTAGATAGTTCTTGAAGAATACTAATTAGTTTATTTACATCTTCGAAATGAAGCCCTGTCGTTGGCTCATCTAAAATGTAAAGAGTTTTTCCAGTTGCTTTCTTTGACAACTCTTTTGCTATTTTTATTCTTTGCGCTTCTCCTCCTGATAGCGTTGTAGCAGACTGACCTATTTTAATATATCCTAAACCTACTTTGCTCAACATTTCTAATTTTGTAGCGATATTTGGAATAGCTTGAAAGAGCTCTCTTGCTTCATCAACTGATAGTTCAAGAACATCGGAAATACTTTTATTCTTATATTTTACTTCTAAGGTTTCATCATTAAATCTACGACCCTTGCATTCTTCACATTTTACATAAACATCAGATAAAAAATGCATCTCAACTTTTTTCAGTCCATCACCACCGCATACTTCGCATCTTCCCCCCTTAACATTAAATGAAAACCTACCAGATTTATAACCTCTCTCTTTAGATTCTGGTAATAATGCAAACCACTCCCTTATTGGAGTAAAAGTTCCTGTATATGTTGCTGGATTTGACCTAGGCGTTCGCCCTATTGGAGATTGTGTAATGTTAACCACTTTATCTATCAAATGATGACCACTAAAGTTTTTATATTTTCCTTCTTTAAGCTTCGTCTTATAAAGAGAATTAGATAAAGCTGGATATAGTGTATCAATAATTAAACTAGATTTGCCACTGCCGGAAACACCAGAAATACAGCAGAATAATCCTAATGGGATCTTTAAATCTATTTTTTTTAAGTTATTAGTAGTAATTTTAGAAAAAGTGAGTACTTTAGAAGAGTTTTTAGCCCTTCTTTTTTTAGGTACAGAAATTGATTTTTTTCCCGAAAGATAAAGTGAGGTTAGACTTTTTGAATTATTAATTATATCTTTTAGCTTTCCTTGGGCTACTATTTTTCCTCCATTTAAGCCAGCATTTGGACCTATATCAATAATATGGTCAGCTTGTCTAATAGCGTCTTCATCATGTTCTACTACTATGACAGAGTTTTTTAAATCTCTAAGTCTAACTAATGTTTTTAATAGTCTTTTATTATCTTTTTGATGTAATCCAATTGAAGGTTCATCTAGTACATACAATACACCTGTGAGACCAGATCCTATTTGTGAGGCTAGCCTTATTCTTTGACTTTCTCCTCCAGACAAAGTTGAGGATGACCTAGAAAGAGATAAATAATCTAATCCTACGTCACATAAAAAGGCTAATCTATTTGAAATTTCTCTTAAAATAGGCTGTGCAATAATCTTATTATTTCCGCTCAGAGTAGACTCTAGATTTAAAATCCATTTATATAGTTTTTCAATAGAATAATTTGCAATTGTTCCAATATTTTCATTATTAACCTTTATGGATAGGGCTTTATTATTTAAACGTAAGCCCTCACATTTTTTGCATACCTTCGAGGAAATATATTTTTCATATTCTTCTTTCATCCATGAGTCTCGAATATATTTATATTGGTTTTCAAATAAGTTTATTAAACCTTTAAATTGCTGATAATTTCTACTTCTGAATCGACTAAAACTTCTTTCCTCTATTTGGAATTCATCAGATCCATAGAGTAATATTTTTATATCTTTGTCATTATTTTTTTCAAAGGGAATATATAAATCTAAATTAGTATTTTCTACAATGGTATTTAAAACCCTTGAGTAATATCTATTAATACCTCTTTTCCAAGGAAGTATTGCCCCATCAATTATTGAAAGCTTTTTATCGGGAATCAGTAATTCGGGATCGAAAAAATTTTTTTCACCTAATCCTTCACAATCTTCACAAGCTCCAAAAGGGCTATTGAAAGAAAACAACCTAGGTTCTATTTCTTCAATGGTGAAACCGGAAACAGGACATGAAAAATTTGCTGAGTAAATTTCCCTAGTGTTCGACTCTACATCTAAAATATAGACTAACCCATTAGACATATTTAGAGCTAATTCAATGCTATCAGCTAATCTATTTGAAAGATTATCACCAGTAATTAGTCTATCTATTACCAAATCAATACTATATTTGTAGTTTTTATTCATAGCAGGTAAATTGTCAAATTCATATAATTTCTTATTGATAAATAATCTTTGGAAACCCTTTTTTTTCAAATCTTGCAGTTCCTTTTTAAACTCTCCTTTTTTAGATCTTATAATTGGAGAAAGTATAAAAATCTTTTTATTTTTAGGAAGTTTTTTAATTTTTTTAATAATTTCAGAGGAAGATTGCTTAGTAATAGGCTTACCAGTCGCAGGAGAGTAAGGTATACCAATTCTTGCAAATAATAATCTTAAATAATCATAAATTTCAGTTACAGTTCCTACAGTAGATCTGGGGTTTTTAGAAACTGTTTTTTGGTCGATAGCTATGGCAGGAGATAACCCTTCAATTCGATCTATATCTGGTTTATCCATCATTTGCAGAAACTGTCTTGCGTATGCTGAAAGACTTTCCACATATTTTCTTTGTCCTTCTGCATATATGGTTTCAAATGCTAATGTAGATTTTCCACTCCCAGATACGCCTGTGATTACAACTACCTTATTTTTTGGTATGTCTAGAGAAATATTTTTTAAATTATTTTCCCTAGCTCCTTTTATTACAATTTTATCTTTCATAAATTATAAGAGATATTTTATTTAATTATAATTTAATATAGTAAATATATTGTCAATCTGGTATAAAAGTTTATGGCATATAGTATAAATAAAGTTACTTTAGTTGGTAATGTAGGAAATGATCCTGAAGTAAAAACGTTTCAAAATGGAAATAAGGTTGTTAATTTGTCTTTAGCTACTGGCGAGAGATGGAAAGATAAAGAGACTGGTGAGATGAAGTCTAATACTGAATGGCACAGAATTGCTATTTTTAATAATGTATTAGCAGATATTGCAGAAAAGTATGTTAAAAGAGGCTCAAAAATTTACTTAGAGGGACAGTTGCAAACTAGAAAATGGCAGGACAGCAACGGTGTAGAAAAATATACAACAGAAGTAGTTTTACAAAATTTCAGAGGAGAGCTAGTCCTATTGGATAGATCTGGTGATAATGCTTTTAATAGTATGGAAGAAAATAGTAAATCAAAGAATATAAAAGATACACCACATAAAGAAGTAAGAAATGAGTTAGAAAATCTTGAAGATGATATCCCATTCTAATAACTTAGGTCAGTAGCTTTAAGAGAATAATTTGTCAGATAATAATAATAATTCAGATAATGATAAGGAAATAAAATCGGTTTCAGAGAATGCTGATTATAAAGACAAAGTAGTAATTGAAGATGAAATGAAAAAGTCCTATTTGGACTATGCGATGAGCGTTATAGTAAGCAGGGCCTTACCTGATATTAGAGACGGTCTAAAGCCTGTGCACAGAAGAATCCTTTACAGTATGTATGATGGTAATTATGACTCAAATAAGCCTCATAGAAAATCAGCAAGAATTGTAGGTGAAGTTATGGGTAAGTTTCATCCTCATGGAGATAATGCTATTTATGAGGCAATGGTTAGATTAGCTCAAAATTTTTCCATGAGTCTTCCTTTATTGGATGGACAAGGTAACTTTGGATCAATGGATGGTGATCCACCTGCTGCAATGCGATATACTGAAATCAGATTAGGAAAAGTAGCTGACACACTACTAGAGGATATAGATAAAAATACAGTAAAATTCGTAGACAACTATGATACTACTTTAATTGAACCAGAAGTTCTTCCAGCTAGGTATCCAAATTTGTTAGTAAATGGTTCTGGTGGAATTGCAGTAGGTATGGCAACTAATATACCTCCTCATAACTTAGGAGAAATAGTGAATGCCTGTATTTTACTTTTAGAAGATCCTAAGGCCGATGATGAAGAAATAAGAAAAATTATATTAGGTCCTGATTTTCCTACAGGAGGTATAATAATTGGTGGAAATGGTATCAAAAATTCTTTTCTGACTGGTAGAGGCTCTGTAATAATAAGAGGAGTTACTAGTATAGAAAATACTTCAAAGGATAGAACAGCTATTGTCGTAAAAGAGATACCGTATCAAGTCAATAAATCAAGGCTAGTTGAACAAATTGCAGATAGTGTAAGGGCAAAAAGAATTGAGGGCATATCCGACTTAAGAGATGAGTCCGACAAAGATGGTGTGAGGGTAGTTATAGAACTTAAAAGAGATGCTACCCCGGAAGTAGTTTTAAATCAACTTCACAAGTATACTTCCCTCCAAACAAGTTTTGGTGCAAATGTCTTGGCCCTTAAAAATGGAATGCCTACTCAATTAGGAACCAGAGAAATACTAGAAACATTTATTGAATACAGAATTGAAATAATAGTCAAACGAACTACTTTTGATTTGCTAAAAGCAAAGGAAAAAGAGCATTTATTATTAGGGCTTGCTGTAGCAATTGAAAATATTGATGAAATGATAGAACTTATTAGGAATTCCAAAGACACAAATGAAGCTCATAGGAAAATAGTAGAAAAAAAGTGGAATTCAAAAAATTTAGCAAATTTATTGAAAAAAACTTCAAATGAAAGATTTACTGAAATTATTTCAAACTTTAGTTATTTATCGTCTGAACAAGCTAAAGCAATTTTAGAACTTAGATTGCAAAGACTCACAGGGTTAGAAAGAGAAAAAGTAGAAAAAGATCTATTAGAAGAGTCTAAAAAAATATCAGAGTATTTATTAATTCTTGCTTCAAAGACTAAAATTAAAAAAATTATCAAATTTGAATTAGAAGAAATCAGAGATAAATATGCGGTAGATAGACGAACTCAAATCATTGAAAATTATGAAGAAAAAAATTTAGATGATTTGATTGAAAAAGAGGACGTAGTCTTAACATTAACAAAATCTGGTTATGTAAAAATTGTTCCAGTAGATACATATAGGTCTCAAAAAAGAGGAGGAAAAGGTAGAGCTGGAATGACTACAAAAGATGATGACTTTGTGGAAAAAGTATTAACTATTAACAGTCATGATATTGTCCTTTTCTTTACAAATAAAGGAATTGTTCATCAGATTAAAGTTTATAAGCTCCCTAAAGGATCACCACAGTCTAAAGGAAGACCCCTGGTTAACCTTATCCCTTTATCAGAAAATGAATTGACTACGGCAATGTTAGTTTTACCAAATGAAGAAAGTGAAAAAACCTTAATGTTTGTTACCAAGTTTGGAAATGTAAGACGGAACAAAGCAACTGATTTTATTAACATAAAGGCAAATGGAAAAAGAGCCATGAAATTAGATAATAATGATAAATTAATTCAGGTATTATTAGTAGGAGATGATAATGATATTATTTTATCCACATCTAAAGGTAAGTGCGTTAGATTCAATGTTAATGATGTAAGAGTTTTTAGTGGAAGAACCTCAATGGGAGTAAGAGGGATAAAATTACAAAAGAATGACAGAATAATTTCTGCATCAATTCTTAATTCTATAGAAATAAATACAGACGAGAGAGAGGAACATAGAAAATATTCTAATTCACTAAGAAGAAATGATAAGAAAAGTACAGATATAAATAAAGAAAGACTAGAAATACTTACTTCTAAGGAAGAATTTCTTTTATCTGTTACAGAAAACGGATTTGGTAAAAGATCTTCTTCTTTTGAATATAGAAAAACTAAAAGAGGAGGACAAGGAATTATAAACATTGAAACCTCTGAAAGAAATGGAGGAGTTGTTGCTTCCTTTCCAGTAGAAAATGAAGAAGAAGTTATAATGGTGACAAATAGAGGAAAACTTATAAGGCTTCCGGTTAAAGGTATAAGAATTGCTGGCAGAGTAACTCAAGGAGTTACTTTATTAAATACTGAGCAATCTGAAAAAGTTGTATCAGTAACGAAAGTGAAAAAAAATGAAGTAGAATAGTGAGTATGATAAAAAAAAGAATAGGACTCTACCCAGGATCATTTGATCCAGTTACAAATGGCCATCTAGATATTATTTTTAGAGCTCATAGATTAGTTGATCAGTTGGTAATAGGTGTCGCAACCAATCAAAAAAAAAATAATTTATTTTCAATGACCAAAAGAAAAGAATTAATCTTAAATGAAATAAAAAAAAGCAAATATAATTTAAAAAGTTTTAAAGTTGTAGTTTTTGACGGACTGCTAATGAATTTTGCTAAATCAATTAATGCCAATGTAATTGTTAGAGGCTTAAGGGCTGTATCTGATTTTGATTATGAATTTCAAATGACTGGTATGAATGCAAGACTTAATTCTAGCATCGAGACAATTTTTTTAATGGCAAGTGAAAAGCATCAATTTATTTCCTCAAGGTTTGTAAAAGAAATTTTTTTTCTTAATGGAGAAGTGAAATCCTTCATTCCTAAAAATGTTTTATTAGAACTAAAAAAAATAAAAAGATAATCTAGTCTTATGAACCTAAATGACTTTGATTACAATTTACCAAGAGATTTAATTGCTCAAAGACCATCTAAACCGAGATCGTCCTCAAGGTTATTAGTAGTTGAAAAAAATATAATATCTACGTTTAGTGATATTTATAAATTCCTAGATGAGAATGATATATTAGTAATAAATAATACAAGGGTAATACCAGCTGTAATCATTAGTGAGGTTAACAAAAAAAAAGTTAAGATTACATTACATACAAAACTTTCCTCTAATAATTGGATAGCCTTTGCAAAGCCTTCAAGCTTCTTAGAAGCAGGAAGTATTATAAATTTTAAAGATAATATCACTGCAAAAGTATTAGATAAACAAGGTGCACATGTAGAACTTTCTTTTAATTTATTAGATAATAAGTTGGTTTATGATTTTCTAAATAAGTATGGAGAGTTACCTATACCACCATACATTAAGATTAAAGACAGCAAAGAGAATAACGAAAAAAATTATCAAAGTATTTTTTCTAAGAATTATGGTGCTTATGCAAGTCCTACTGCAAGCCTACACTTTGATAGTG
>JAYYAX010000055.1:0-8171 GCA_036042925.1 Pseudomonadota bacterium | reverse complement strand
ATCTGAAGATATGATTTATATTATTAATTTTAAATAAATGTATAATTATTTTTATGAAATTATTTTCAATATTATTAATTTTCATATCTCCACAACTATTTGCAAATGAATTAATCTTGGACTGTGAAAATGGTTATTCGTTTAAAATCTTATATCCTGATAAGTCTAATAAAGCTCCTTATTTTAAATTTAAGGATAATGGCTGGATAGAAGTAAAGAAATATAAGTTTAAGGATGATAGTATAGAATTATTTATACCTGATAATAAATATTTAGCTTGTGCAGATGACTCTTTACCAGTATGCAACTATAGTATTCTTATAAGTAAGATATCTAAAGCTAGACCCGTAACTTATGAAGCAGTTATGAACGACTGTTATATAGGAACTATGGGTTGTAATGAATATAAAAGAGGATTAAAACTAAATAAAAGTTATTGTAAAAAGTATTAAATATTATTTAAAAAAAATGCTCGCGCTATTACTAACGCGAGCACAATTGTAATTACTGCTTTAATTAGTCAGCAGAAATTTTCATAATGTTACCAGAGTCAGTAGTAGCATATAAGTTATTATCATAACCCATTTCTAAACCACGGAATCTGTCAGCTACACCTACTGGCATATGAATAACACTGTTTATAGATTGTCCATCTTCGGAAATATCATACATATCGATACGTAATCCTGATGGAGTACCACCAAAACCGATACCCATAATACCTGCTACCATTCTACCTTCATAGATACCCCAGTTGCTTCCTGTTAAGAATGCAGCTGAACCTGTACCTTGTGAATAACCATTGTTATTCCATGCTGGTGGCATTAAGTCTTTAAAACGTGTATCACTCATTGGAGTATAAGCAGCACGTATTGCTGGAGTCATACCTTCTTTTTGGTTTGGCTCATAACCGCAATACTTATCTGGACAAGCGCTTCTTCCGCCTCTTTTTTCAGCTGGATCCCATCCACCATTACCACCGTTTACTAAAGCAGTAATCTCGTCATTGTGCCATGGTCCGTGCTCAGCAGTAAAAGCTCTTCCATCACTTGGACGGAACGCTATACCTTGTACATTTCTATGTCCATAAGTATAAACTCTTTTATCTCCTTTGAACTTATTACCTGGATGTGCATTTCCATCTGTGTCAATTCTTAACACTTTACCAGCAATTAAATCTGGGCTTTGAGGTCCAATACCCATGTGTCTGTCACCTGTACCTACCCATAGATAACCATCTTTGTCCATTGCCATTCTTCCACCATTATGCGCTCCTGGTCCACCAAAAGGTTGATCAGATTTAAATGGCTTAAATTGAATGTCTTTTACAATGTCTGTTCTACCAGAAACGCTTTTAAAGTCCTTAGCAACAGTCATTTTCATAACAATGTTACCATGGCAAGAAGCATAGTTGTCTTTCTTACATCCATCACCCATATATTTGCTAGAAGCAGAATATACGTAAATAGTTCTATTCTTGTCAAAGTTGTTATCTAATACAACGCCAAGCATACCTTCTTGTCCACCATAAGTGAATAAGTCATCATTAGTTGCAGCATAACCACCTGAATTACCTTTAATTCCTAAAAGTTTGTGGGTTTTACCGCCAACATTAACTGAAAGACCTTGTGATTTTTCAGTAAAGAACATAGCTTTCATATCTTTTGTAAAAGCTAGGTCCCAAGGATTTTCCAAACCGGACATGATAACCATTGATCCAATTGAAGGAACGCCCTTATGATTGCCCTTTAGAGCAAAGCTGTTTACACCAATTAACATCGCTAAAGATGTAATAATTGCTGCAAACAATTTTAGTTTACTTATTATTTTCATAATAACTCCCTATTTGTTTATTTTTGGTTGATATTTCGCATCTTTAAGATACGCCGCTAAATTAGCAATTTCTTCATCAGTAAGAGGCATAGCCATCATGATCATTAGACTTGAGTTAGGACCAACTTCAATTCCATCTCTGTAGGTTTCTAACATAGCAGTCACATATGAAATTTCTTTGCCAGATATTTTTGGATAACTAGCAGCACCTTTTCCTGCAGGCCCATGACAATTAATGCATGACTCTCCATACCTTTTCTCACCGGCCACAGGATCTCCTCCCAAAGAATAACCGGATAACCCTATTACAGAAAAGAAAAGTAAAGCTACTGTAAAATTCTTCATGAACTAGTTCTCCTCCCAATAAAAAAACTACATAATATAAGAATAGCTTCTTTTTTAATTATTTCAATTAACTTTTACTTAATTTCTTTATTTTTTATTGGTAATTTTCTTATTTTTATTAAACAAAAATTATAATAGAGATTTTTGTACTGTTTAGAGCGAAAAAAATTGTGCACAATTTGATAATATTACTTAAATTGTTACTAAAAATACCGATAATCTCTGCATAATATCGCTACTCTTAATTTATCTTTTCTGGACATGAGATCTAATTTTAAGACATTTGAAGAGAGATTTTAGAATATTAGTAAAAAAACTTTAAATTTTTATTAGCAAACGGGCAAATAAGGAATGGCTTTAGAAAATGATTTCTAACAAAAAAAATCTGTTTTATAAAGAATACTTAAGAATCGTATAGAGAAATAACTTAGTCAAGGATGTAAAAGTAGAAAAAATAATCAACATATTATATTTATTTTTAACTTACTAAAAATTTTAAAAATTTTGCAGAAATGACTATTCACTTAGTAGTTTTAAGCTAAAGAAATTTAATTTTCATAGCTATAGTTAAAAATATTTTTGATATAAAAAAAACTAAAAATCCTCAATTAATTGCTGTTATAGTCTCCTAAATATATTCCCAGAGAAAAAGCAGTTTTTAATAAAGTATCATCTTTCGTAACCTGCCTATAATCTTTAATGCCCAATTCTATAGGAACATCAGTAACTCTTCTGTCTTGCCAAACCACTAATCTAGAAAATTTTTTATTTGCTATTAAATCAACTGCAAAAACCCCGAAAGCACTTGCTAAAATTCTATCTATTGCAACCGGTGTGGCCCCCCTTTGAATATGTCCTAGAGAAGTTACTCTGCATTCTATATCGGCTTTTTCCATGATTTCTTTGGCTATATAGTGCCCAATTCCTCCAAATCTTTTTTGATTTTTATAATTATTTGTTACGCTTTCACCATTTTCTTTTTTTACCGACTCTGCAACTATAATCAGTGAGTGTCCTATTTTATTTTTTTTTATTTCTAGTAACTTTTTCACAATACCTTCTATGCTGTAGTTTAGCTCGGGAATTAATATTATATCTGCTCCCCCTGCTATACCAGCATTTAATGCTATATGTCCAGCATCCCTGCCCATAACCTCTAGGATCATTGCCCTACTATGACTAGCTGCCGTTGACTGAAGACTGTCTAATGCTTTTGTTGCAGCATCTACTGCTGTATGAAATCCAACAGAATATTCGGTTACACCAACATCATTATCTATTGTTTTTGGTATTCCTACTATTTTAATATCAGTAGAGTCTGCTATTTTTTTTAAAATCTTCATACTTCCGTCACCGCCAATGATTATAAGACAATCAAGATTTAAAGACTTATAAGCTGCAGCAATTTTTTTAGTAACATCTATGTATTTTCCATTTTGTAGAAATCTGAATGGGTTTCCTTTACTGTTTGTTCCTAAAAATGTACCTCCTTGTTTTATTAAAAATCCTTTGAAACTTTTATAACTAAGCTTCTCCACATCAAGTGGCCTTTTAATCAAGCCTAACGTACCATTTCTTATACCATAAACTTCCATTTTATATTTTTTTTTTGCTCTAAAAAAAATTGATCTTATTGCGGCATTGAGGCCTCCACAGTCGCCTCCACTTGTTAAGACTCCAATTTTTTTTATTTTTTTCATATAAAATATACTCAAGTTTTGAAAAGTATTATTGCTCTGAGTCAATGCTTAGCTTAAAATTTAAGTCTTCAGATCCTGAATAATTAAGCTTTACTCCCTTTATTGGAGAAGCATCAATAAAATCGTAACCACAACTAATTCTTACATATTTTTCGTCTATACATTTTTTATGTGAAGGGTCAAATGCAACCCAACCTAAGTTAGTTATAAATAGTTCTACCCATGCATGAGTGTAAAATTTATTAGTATTATTATCCTCTAAAAGATAGCCATTAACGTACCTTGCAGGAATTTCAAAATACCTAGCTAAACTTATTAGTATGTGAGCATAATCTTGACAAACTCCAGTTCCAAGACGTAGCGAGCACTCTGCTGAAGTCTCGTTATTAGTCGAGCCTGATTTAAACAAAATTGCTTCAGAGACAATCAAATTTAAATTATGGCAAAATTTAATTTCATCTTTATTCCTCTTAATACTTTTTGATAGTTTCAAAATTTCATTTTCTGGCTTTGTCAAATTAGTATGTCTTAAAAAACATAATGGATTTACCTTATCTTGAAGACAATTCATTATTCCATTAGTATTTTTAGTTTGAATAGTTCCTTTAGAAATAATCTCTTGTTTTCCAATAAAATTGTAATTAAAAATATTATAAATTTTATGACCTAGAGCATCCTGATGAGATTCTAATAAAGATCCATTACTACAAGAAAGTTTCCAATCTAAAATATTTTGGTTTTTTGTTTTTGAAGGAATTAATTTTAGTGACTGCACTAGTCTGGGAACAGTATCTGAAAAACTGTATTCTGTTTGATGCTTAATTTTTATAATCATTTATGTTCCTATAAAGTATTTTCTCTGCAAGTCTTGGTATACAGCAGCTATTTCTTCAATGAAACTAATTAGAAAATCGTGCAATCCCTCCTCTAATATATCGTTAACGGACAGCTTTCTGAGTTTTTTAAATAGTTTTTCAATTTTTGGAGAGATACTACTACTCTGTTTATAATTTTTTTTAAGCCTATTGAAATGAAAATTAATCTTTTCTACTGAAAAATAGAGAGACCTAGGACACTTGTCATTAAGAATTAAGAAATCAATTATTTTTATATAGTCTATTTCACTATTTCCATAAGCCCACTTAAAAGCTCTGTAAGAAGAAACAGACCTCAGCATGAGGCTCCATTGAAAATTATCAACTTGTTTACCAATTAAACTAGTACTAGGTAATAATATAAAGTATTTAACATCAATTATTCTAGCTGTGAAATCAGCTCTTTCAAAATAATTGCCTAGTATTAAAAAATCAAATCCATCATTTAATAATTGGGTATTAATTATAGTTCCCTTTATTAAGTTTACGTTTCTTTTTACTAAATCTATAATTTCAGGCAAATCTTTAGAATAATATTTTCTTTTTATTAATTCATCAAAGCTATGAAAAAAACTATTAACTGCGTTCCAAACTTCTAATGTTACAGCAGTTCTAACCATTTTAATATTATCTCTTGCTTTATTAATACAATTTTTTATTGAAGATGAATTTCTGTCATCAAATATAAGAAAATATTCAATTTTATCTTTTTTAATTTCTTTGTAGCTGCTTAAATAATCGTCTTTTGTTCCAGAGGTTGCAAGTATTGATTCCCATTCATTATTATATCCTTCTTGTGTATTTGGAATTAGAGATATCCGATAAGCTACTTCTAATAATCTTGCAATGCTGTCAGCTCTTTCTAAATATCTAGCTGTCCAATATAAGTTTTCCGCAGTTCTACTTAACATATGTTAATCTGATAATACCCATGTATCTTTAACACCTCCACCTTGAGAGGAATTAACAATTAAAGAGTTTTTTTTAAGCGCAACTCTTGTTAACGCCCCACTTACTAATTTAAATTTTTTATGCCCCACTAATGAAAATGGTCTCAAATCAACATGTCTGTCAGAAAGCTTGCTTTTGTCAAAAATTGGAACAGTTGACAATTCTAGAATAGGTTGTGCTATAAAATTCTCTGGAGCTTCTGCAACCTTTTTTTCAAATTTTTTCAATTCTTTTTTAGATGCATGCGATCCAATTAGCATACCATATCCACCTGATCCATGTACTTCTTTGACAACTAAATTTTTTAAATTCGAAATAACATATTTAAGATCTGATTTGTTATAGCATCTCCAAGTCTTAATATTTTTCAAAATAGGTTCTTCACCAAGATAAAATTTAATTATTTCAGGCATAAAAGTATAAATTGCCTTATCATCAGCTAACCCAGCACCTGGAGCTGAGCAAATATTTACATTACCTGTTTTATAAGAGTTTATAATGCCTGGAACTCCCAACAGCGAGTCACTTTTGTAGTATAACGGATCAAGATAATCATCATCTATTCTGCGATATATAATATCTACTCTTTGAGGACCTTGAGTGGTTTTCATAAAGGTAATATTATCTTTTACAAATAAATCTGTACCTTGTACTAATTCTACGCCCATTAAATCCGCTAAAAAGCTGTGTTCGTAGTAGGCACTATTTAAATGCCCTGGAGTCAAAATGACAATATTGGGATCTTTATTACAATTTTTCGGAGCTAAGCTTTTTAATATATCAACTAAATAAGTCGGATAATTATCAACAGACTCAATGTTTAAACTTTCAAATAAATCTGGAAACATTCTCATCATAATTTCTCTATTTTCAATCATATATGAAACGCCAGATGGTGTACGACAATTATCTTCCAGGACTTTAAAGTCTTTTTCATCTGTTCTAACAATATCAGTACCTATTATGGGACTATATATATTTTTTGGAACATTAAAACCAACCATTTTTATATCATAAGCTGGATTTTTATATATTAAGTTTCCTGGAATTAGATTGGCTTTTATTATTTCAGCTTTATGATACACATCTGTTAAAAAAGCATTAATAGCTATGGATCTTTGCTTTATTCCTTTTTGTATCTTCATCCATTCTAAGGACGTTAATATTCTTGGAAACATATCAAAAGGTATCAATCTCTCGGATACATCATAATTATTGTATACAGAGAATGTTACACCAATTTTTTTAAATAGATTCTCTGCTTGAATTTGTTTTTTTAAAATAATATTTTTAGGCAAGGCTTCTGCCCAATTGAAAACTTTATTGTAGGGAGACCTTACACCTAAATTATTTATTACCTCATTAAACATCTACCTATTAAACCATAAATTATTTAACATTAAAGTATAAATTTTATGCAGCTGTTTATTTTTTATACAAATTATGCATATTATGCTTTAATTTTCAAATTAATTAGTTCTATTAAGATTCGTATAATTAATTAAATCGTAATACAAATTTAATAAATATTCTTTGATTTATGTTAGGCTTAAATAATGAAAGGTTCTGTGAAAAAAAAACCGGTATGCATGATAACAGGCGTTGGTGATGGTACTGGAGCTCATACAGCGAGAAAATTTTCAAAATCTGGTTACAAAGTAGCTATGATTGCGAGAACTAGTAGCAGACTAACAATGCTAGAAAAAGAATTACAAGACTCTAAAGCCTATATTTGTGACGTAGCTAACATTGAAAAACTTCATGATATTTGTAAGCAGGTTAAATTAGATTTAGGTGCTCCAGAAATTCTTATTCATAATGCTGTCAAAGGAAATTTTGAAAAGCTCCTAGATGGTAAACCAGAGTGGTTAGAAGAAAATTTTAGAATTAATACTACATCCTTGATGTATTTAGCCCATTACTTAATACCAGATATGATTAAAACAAAAAAAGGTGTTATTATAGTCACTGGGAATACTGCGGCAAAAAGAGGAATTGCAAATACTCCTTACTTTGCTCCAACTAAATCAGCGCAAAGAATACTTGCTCAATCGTTAGCAAAAGATTTTGGGCCAAAAGGCATACACGTTGCTTATGTTATAGTTGATGGTTTTATCAATACTCCGTGGACTAGAAATAGGATAAAACAACAAATTAATAAACCAGATAATATTTTTACTCAACCGGAAGACATAGCTAACGAAATATACCATATTTCACAACAAAAAAGATCCGCATGGTCTTTTGATGTAGAAATAAGACCTGATATTGAAAAATGGTGATATATTAAAAATCATTGTATGAAGTAGAAGAAAGGTATCTAAAAATTATTAGAAATACATTCATATTTAATAAATTAGAATTTATTAAGTTACCTCAGAAGTTTAGTTTAAAAATCTTTACAAAATAATAAAAATTACTATAATGAGAATTATTCTCATTAAGAATGGTTATTATTAACAATTTA
>JAYYAX010000054.1:0-20611 GCA_036042925.1 Pseudomonadota bacterium | reverse complement strand
TTAATTAAATATTGATGTTATATTATATTATAATTAATAAAATACTGATAAATAGATAACTGTGTTAAATTTACTTTTAAAAAATACTTTAAGAAAAGTAGTAGTCAAAATTGCTACAGATAAATCTTTTAGAGGAAAAGCAAAGACTATTTTAAAAAATACAAAAGAACTTAATGATAAGGGACAATTAATGAAGACTCTTGGTAAAAGTGCTGGAAGATTAAAAAATAAGATTAAAAAAGAGTTATAACCTTTAGATTTAATACAAAATGAAATTTACTATAAAATATTCATTTTTATTTTTTTTGTTTGCAAATCTATGCGTAACTGATTTAAAAGCTGAGTGGACAAAAGTGGCTGAAAGTACTAATGGGCAATCCTTTTATGTGGATATACGAAATATCAAAGAAGAAGAAGGACACGTTTTTTTTTGGGAATTGATAGATTATAAGTTTAAAGACGAGTACGGCGATCTTTCTGCTAAAATTTACATTAAAGCTGACTGTATAAAAATGAGATTTAAATGGCTAAAGTTATCATATCATAAAGACTCAATGGGAAAAGATATGGTTTTAGATCAAAAGCCTTCCAAATTAGTTGCTAAATGGCAATATCCTAAAATAAATAGTACTTCTATGACAGTCCTTGAATTTGTATGTAAGAATAAAGGTATTACTTTATAGCTATATTTATGGTTTTTGCTTTAAACGTTTTTAATTTAATAACTGCTAAGGAAGATGATTATAAAAAATATTCAGTAAAAGCAGGAAAAATTATTTATAGTTTAGGAGGAAGAGTGGTTTCGTCTGGCTGGAGTCCTGTCAGAAATATTCATGGTGATATAGAAAGAAAATATATGATAGTAGTACAATTTCCAAGCGAAAAAGTTTTTCAAAATTTCTTGGACGAAGCTTCTAACCAGAATATACATGAGCTTAGAGAAAATTCTACAAAGGACTATATTTGGACCTTATATAAGCCATGGGATATTAAAGCGTGGGTAGGAAAGTAATTATATTAGATTATGAGAGTATTGTTTTACGGTTTATTAATATTACTTTTTTTTGTAACAGTTTTATTTGGGGACAGAAAGGTTAGAAAAGACCAATATTGTAAGGAGGGATTATTCTTTCAAATGTTTCTAAATAAGTGTACTCCAAGGGATTTTTTATTAGATCAAAAAAAAGGTGAAAGTATATAATTCCTATTTACATTTAGATTTTACAAATATAACTTTTTCTACATTTTCTAATCCATAAGTACAAACTTTTCCTTCGTATTCTTTCCAATATCCTTCACCCTCAACTATTATCATTTTTCCTGAGGACCTATCTTTTGATGTACCTTTTTTTCTCGATCCTAAAGAAAAAAAACTATCTCCTTTTTGATCGCTAAATCTGCAAGCATAGCTCATATTTTCAAGATTTTCCTCTTTATTAAATAGAATATTTCCATCGCACATATAAGATCCATACCTTGAAATTGAGGTCTCAAATCCTCCTTCATGTCTAAACGATACAAACTTTTTACCGCTAGGAAACTCTATTACTTCTTCTCTTACTATATTTCCTTTTGAGTCCCAACCAAATATTTGCGATTCTGTAGCGGTGCTATTTAAAATTACCAAAATATATGTAAAGAATATTAAAAAAAATTTAAACATAAAGTATATTAATATTAATTTTAAATATTAATATACTATATTTTTCATTATAATGATTTTATAAAGGGAGGAATAAGCATGGATAATGATTACGATATAACTGCTAAGATAGAAAAAGATATTTTAGAGTGGATAGTAGAAAATTATAATAATATAGAAACTGTTACACCAAGAATGATTTTAAAAACTGTTGATCTAAAAGCTTCAGAGCCTGACAGGTGGAAAGAGATGGCAAATATTAAATTTGGCGTATAATTCTAAATATTTTTTCTTCTTTTTACAAAATCATTAAAGAGATTACTATATATTTTCTCCAGATCTAAAGTATATTTTTTAGTATTAAATAGGGGAGTTGAAAATCTATTTTTCTCTATCTCATATTTAATTTGATCTAATTTCTTGCTATTGTTTGCAAGTTCCAGAGCTAATTTTTTATAGTCTTTATAATTTGTAGTAATAAGCTTTTCCATGCCTATATTTTTTAAAATGCTTCCAGCTACTCTACTCACCATGCTTTCGCCAGATAAAGTTATAATTGGTAATCCAACCCATAAAGCATCACTTGCAGTTGTATGTGCATTAATAGGAAACGTATCTAAAAATAAATCTGCACAAATTTGTCTCTTTAAATGCTCATTACTATCTAACCTATCGCCGAATATAATTCTTTCTTCTGCAACTCCCAGTTTTTTAGCATGTTGATATAAATTACTTTTAGCTACCCTATGAATATCAAGTAACCACAAACATGAGTCTGGCTTTTCTTTTAAAATTTCCATCCAAACACTAAACATCTTTGGCTGAATTTTATAGGTGTTGTTAAACGAACAAAAAATAAATTTGTCTTCGGGTAAATTGTATTCTGCTCTATTTGCTATTTTAGGCAAGTATCTTTTGTCATCAGTAGGCTGATAGCAACCTGGTAACTTTAATATTTTCTCAGAAAAATATTCTTCATTATTTTTTGTAACTATATAATTGTCTAAGATTGTATAGTCTATAAATTCTGATCCTGTAGTACCAGGATGACCCAGATAAGAGAGCTGAATAGGACATGGTCTACCTGAGAGTATATTCATTCTCGTACCATAAGTATACCCCTTTAAATCTACTGCGATATCAATTTCTTCTTTAGCTAAAAGATACTCAATTTCTTCATCACTTTTTTCTGCTACATATTCAAATCTTTTAAAACATTTCTTTACTCGTTTACTTATTTCAGTATTATCTGACCCTCTAGAGTAGGAAAAAGCATAATAATCAAATTTTTCAGAGCTTTGATTTTCGAATACGCCTGCCATTAAATGCATTGTTGCATGATCATGAAAGTCAGATGATAGATAGGCTATTCTTGGTTTTTTATGTGTCATATTTTTTGAATAGGCATAATTTTCATTAATTTTAGCAGACTTTACTTCTGAAAAATTTTTAGCAACCATATATTGAATCTTTGGATCATCCGAAATTGAAAAACTGGTGAAGGGAGAACTAATTTTGATATTTTTATTTATCAACTCTAAAGTTTTATTTTTAATGCTTTCTAAATTATTCCAATCTGCAATAAATAATTTTGCATAATGTAAAAAACCCCAACAAGAAGTATGTCTGTCGTTGTAAATAACTACTTTTTCGAAACATTCTTTCATTTCTTTCCATTTAGATAAGTCCAGATATGTGTAGCCAAGGTTAGCATAACAGGACGCTAATAATTCCTCTTTGTAGGGCTCAGATTTTATTATCACAATGGCTCTTTTCAACCATCTCTCTGCGTCTTCAAATTTACGAACCTCTCTGAATATAACTCCTAAATTTAAATATGCACTACCATTCATTGGATCATCTTCAATAGATTTAGTTAAGTGAGGAATTGCATCTAGTGGCTTTCCAGCTTCTATAAGAGTGGCAGCTTTTGAGCATAAAGCATGAGACCTTAAAGTAGGATCAAAACTTTCAGCCTGAGCAAAACATTTCATTGCTTTATCATTTTCTCCAAGCTTGAAATATGTATTTCCTAAATTTAAATATCCAGTGGCAAATCTTGGATTGATTTCAACTGCTTTTTCTAAATAAGGAATAGCCTCTTTTTTTTTATTTAAATAATTTAGGGCTGTACCAATGTTTGAATATGCTTGTTCAATTTTTGGATTTATCTCAATTACTTCTTTGTAGCATTCTATAGCCTCTTTATGTTTTTTCATTTTACCCAACAAATTACCTCTAATAATTTTGTAATTCAAAAATTGCTTATCTTTTTTGCTGTGAGGATAAAACTTTATGGCTTTTTCTATATAAAAGATGGCTGCATCTGCCTCACCATTTAATTGATATATTTGAGCTAAATTAGAAAGAGCTATATAATCATTATTGTTTTCACTTATTTTTTGTTTGCACAAAGATATGGCATCGTCTAATTTATCTGTTTTCTTCATAAGTATTACCATATTTTTAAAAGCATCTGAAAAATCTGGTTGCAACTTTAGTGCATGACCATATGCGTCGATAGCTTTTTCAAATTTATTATTTTTTGATAAAACCAGGCCTAGCTCAAAAAATATACCTGCATCATTAGGTTTAATTTTTAGTAACTTTTTTACTGATTTTTCTGCGTTATCTAATTCATTGATAGAAAAGTAAGATATAGAGATATATTTTTCGGCATCAAAGTTTATCTCAAAGGTTTTTTGGTATTCTTCAAAAACTTTGATTGCTAAATTATATTCTTTCAGATTAAAGAGGCAAATTCCTACATTAAATGAAGAATTTTTATTTAAAGGCTCTATTTCTAAATTCTTTTTAAAACTTTCTAAAGCTTCATTATATTTCAAAGCATCCATAAATATACACCCAACATTATATAGCAATTTTGGATTGTCTTTGACTCCTTCCAAAGACTTTAATAAATCTAAGGCTTCATCTGTTTTACCTATCTGACTTAAAAAATTAGCAAAATCCATAGTAATATCTTCAGAAACAGGATCTAAATTATGAGCCTTCGTAAAATTATCATATGCAAAATTATTATTTCCTGCCTTTAAATATGCATACGCTTTTAAATGATAGGCTTGTGCTGTATTGGGATAACTTTCTGTAATCTTATCAAATAATTTTATAGATTGTTCTACATTACCCTGATTTAGTAAATTGTAAGCTTTAATCAAACTATCATTGTAAGTACCCTCTAAATACATATTTTCTCCTTTTAAAGAAATAATTTAAAAACAATATAGTGCAAACGATATGCCATAAACGAACTATAAAATAATACTAAACTTTTTTTCAGATAGTCGTTCCTATATTTATACAATTTTATTAATTTTAAGGAGAATATATGCCTAGTGTATCAAATATAGCAATCGGAGCTTTAGTAGCAGGCGCAGCCGCTTCAAAAGCTAGACACGGTATGAACGAGTCAATAGCTCGTTTATCAACAGGAATGAGATCAGTTTATGGAGGAGATGCTGCAGGACAATCTGTAGCAAATACTTTAGAAGCAAGATCTAAAAGTTGGGCAGTTGCAGCAAGAAATGCTGAGGATGGAATATCCGCAGCACAAGTTGCTGAATCTGCTCTATTAGAAATAGCAAGTATAGCTCAAAGGATAAGAGAACTTGGTATTCAAGCAGATAACACTGCTTTAATGAGTACAACTAATGATATGGCTGCATTAAACGCAGAATCAACACTTCTTTTTGACCAAATAGATGCAATAGTAGCTGGCGCAACTTTTAATGGTGTATCATTATTAGCAGCAGGAGGTAAAACTCACTCTATTGGTGTGACAGATGCTGGTGGAACTGTTACTCTTACATCATCTACTACTCTCACCGCTGTGGCTACACATACTTCAGCTGCAGGAGCAGATGCTACAGCTGACGTAACTTTAAAAGAAGTTGCAATAAGTTTAGGTAACGTCGCAGCTGGTATTTCTTCGCTAAAGGCTAGACAAGCAGTTGCATATTCTGCTTCAGCTAACTTAGCAGCAGCAGCATCAAGAATAGAAGACACAGATTTTGCTAAAGAGACTGCAAATCTAACCAAAAACTCTGTTCTTAACCAATCAGCTATGGCAATGGTTGCACAAGCAAACCAAGCTCAAAGTGCCATTTTAGCTGTTTTACAATAATAAACGATATTTTATTAGTGAAGTGAACAATTTATTGTTTGCTTCACTATAAAATTTCTTAATTACCACATATAGTATTTACCACAAATTTAACTACTTCAGGTTGTCCTTTTGTTGGCATACATATTGCAGATCACAACTCAATATGAATAAAAAAAGTTATTATAAGTTACTAATTACAGAATTGAAGTTGGCATATAATTTGCTAGAAAGTATAAATCAGGAGGTATAGAATGCCAGTACAAAATCCAGGTGTAACATCATTATTCGCCTTACACAATTTGCATAAGACCGAAAGGTCAATGGGGCAGTCAATTGAAAGACTATCATCAGGCAAGAGGATTAATCATGCAGGAGATGACGCAGCCGGTGGTGCAATTGCTGACAGAATGACTTCGCAGATTAAAGGTTTAAATATGTCTGTGAGAAATGCATCAGATGTTTTATCAATGTCTCAGGTCGCAGAAGGTGCTTTAGACGAGTCTTCTAAAGTTTTACAAAGAATAAGAGAATTAGCAATTCAATCAGCTAGTGATTTAATGAATGGTGAAGAGAGATTATATTTACAAACTGAAGCCAATCAACTTATTGCAGAGCTTGATAGAGTAGCTAGAGATACTACTTTTAATGAAATAGCAGTATTAGATGGTACGTTTGCTGATAGAAGATTTCAAATTGGTTCTAAAGAGAGGGAAGCTGCTACAGTCTCTATCGGTAACTTAAGAACAGAAGCTATAGGAAACCATATAGTAAGAAGTGGTGTAACCGCTGGTACTAGTGGTGATAACTTGGCAACATCAGCTACATTAGGAACCTCAGCTACTATAGATGATGACGATTTTACAATTCATGGATTACTCGGTTCTAAAACTATTAATGTGGCTGCAAATACTACAGCTAAAGCTGTAGCAGAAGCTGTTAACATTGAATTTGATAAAACGGGTGTTACAGCTACAGCATCAACAAATGCAAAAATTCAGGCTACAGCAAGTTCAGCTGGTGCAGCAACCTTATCAATTGGTATAACAGGAAAAAATTCTACAGCTAGGACAATTTCAGCTGGTGTAACATTAGCTACAACAGTAGGTGGTTCAGATTTGACTAATCTTAGTAGTGCAATCAATGCATACTCTGCGGAAACTGGAGTCGTTGCAGTTTTAAGTGCTGACAAAGCCACTGTTTATCTAACTCAAGACGAAGGTTTAGATATAAAATTGACTGACTTAGATTTTGCTGACACTACTGATGCTTCAAAAGAACTACAAGTAACAGGAATGGATGCTAGAATTTTTGATAGTTCTGATAGTGAAATTTTATCAGGTTCTGCAAAGTCAATGTATGACACATCTCATACTTCTGGAAGCAACAAAGATGTAATAATTGGTGGACAGATTTTAATGCATTCTTCTCACACCTTCACAGCTACTACAGCCTATGGTGACGGAGATGATGAGATTTTTGAGTCTTCACCTGGTGCTGCTTCGTTAGATAAAGTCTCAGAATTGAGTTTAAGAACAAGATCAGGATCTATAAACGCTTTAAAGGTCGTAGATAAAGCACTGGATAAAATTCATATGGAGAGAGCAAAATTAGGTGCAATCATGAGCAGAATGGATCAGGCTATAGACAACCTTACAAATGTGTCGACAAATACTTCATCTGCTAAATCAAGAATAGTAGATGCAGATATGGCTGCTGAGTCTTCTGTGCTTGCTAAATCACAGGTACTTCAACAGAGTGCTATGGCAATGATAGCACAAGCATCAAGAGCACAACAAGCTGTATTAACACTATTACAAGGTATGTAACTTAAAGAGAAATAGATGGCAGCAACGCCAGAGATATTATCAAAATTAAATATAGGATCTGGAATGAATAATTCTGAGATCATAGCTGCATTGGTAAATGCAGAAAAAGCTCCTGTTTTAGACAGAATTGAAAAAGACGAAACTCAAACACAAAATAAGATTTCTGCATATGGAATTCTTAAAAGTGAAATAAAAACTTTTAGAGACTCAATAAGAAACATTAGAGACTCAAATGCAGCAAGTCATGTAGGCTCTTCTAGTAATACCACTATTGCAACATTTACAACCACAGGAAGCACAGGAAGTGATGAAATAAATTCTTCTCTTGTGGTTAGTTCGCTTGCTAGTACTCATACATTAGCATCTGCTGCTTATGACTCAGCAGGATCAGCTGTAGGTGAAGGATCTTTGACAATAGATTTCGGAACCTATAGCACCACATCGGCTACTAATGATACTTTTACAACAAATACAAATTCATCAGTCACAATAAATACTTCAGCTACGACTTCACTCTCACAACTTAGAGATTTAATTAATAATGCTACAGATAATGCAGAAGCTTCTATTTTATATAATGGAAGTGGCTATGTGATAGTAATAAAAGGTCTAAGTGGGGCTGATAATGAAATTAGAATAACGCCAAGTGATGCTTCTACAGATGCGCTTAAAAATAAAATTGCATATAATACTAGCTCAAAAACGTTGACGCAAACTACTGATGGAACAGATGCAAATTTTTCAGTGGATGGACTTAGTATGACTAGATCATCGAATGAAATTAATGACTTATTTAAAGGGTATTCTTTAAAGTTAAATGCAACAAATAGCTCAGCTATAAATATTAGTAGCTCTCAAAATTTAAGCACCATAGAAGGATTACTCAATGACTTTGTAACATCTTACAACGCTGTTTATGGAGGAATAAGTGCGTTATCGGTAGCAGGTACCACTGCAGACTCATCAGGTCCTCTATCTGGAGATTCGTTAGCCAGACAAATACAGAGAACACTTAGAGGTTATTCATCAAACCCAATAGCAGGTTATGAAGGCGGTCCTTACACACTATCATTGCTTGGAATTCAGACACAAAGAGATGGAACTCTTGCATTAAATACAAATACCTTAAAAAACACTTTCGAAAAACAGCCTAAGGTTATAGATGCAGTATTTAAAAACCAGCTTAATACTGATACAGCTGAAATAGCAGTAACTCAGATAGGTATCAATACAAAAACTGGTTCCTATGCTATTTCTAAATCTGGATCAGATTTTTTGATAGATGGAGTAGCAATGTCTGCTGATGGTTCAGTATACTCTTCAACATCTGGAAACTCATCAGGTCTCAAAATACAAATTTCTGACACTTCTATAACTAGTGCTAATATCTTCTACGGAAAATCATTAATGAGTCTAGTTGATGAAAGTCTTACAAATATCTTAGCTTTTGATGGAGATATACAAAATAGATTAAAAAATTTGTCGGCATCATTGAAGGATTTTGAGGATCAAAAAGTTGTTCTAGATGAAAGAATGGCGAAACTTGAGCAACGCTATGCAATGCAAGATGCGTCTATGGAAACAGCAGTAGCTGGTCTTAAGGATACTGGAGAGTATCTAACCGAGATGTTAAAAAGTAAAGACTAATTAAAACTTTTTTATATTTGTCGTTTAATATTTATAGAGGTGTCTTTATGAAAAAAATAAACAAATATAAATCCAGTAAAATCAGTCAAGAGATAGAAAATTTAAACCCATATTCTGTAATTAACGAATTATTACAAGGGTTAAATGAATGCTTGTCAGAGTCTATTTCGCTATTAGATAAAGGTAATTTAGATAATGCTAAAGAACAAGCTAAGAAAGCACAAAAAATAGCTTATTCGCTTCAAACCTGCCTTGATTTTAAAGAAGGTGGTGAAATAGCCGATAATTTAAATTACTTATATAGACACATAAGATTTGCTACCAAAATATATATTGAGAAAGATAAAGAAGACTTATTAAAGAGTGCATTATTTGTTTCCAATGAAATTTTAGAAGGTTGGAAAGGTATCTCTAAAGTAGCTTAAGACATCAATTAATAATGTAGCAAAAAAAATATCATGATAGCATGGACTATGTTATCATAATTGGTAATGATAAATATAAATTTAAGATTTGTTTTACCGGTCATTTTGGCAGTCTTAATAGGAATTATAGTTTCTTTTGCAGTTCAAGGTTTTATATCATTTGTTAGTTTTTTTGAAAGCTATCTAAGAGGAGATAATCATCTTCTACTTGGATTGCCTAAACCTCTATTAATAATTAGTGGTCCTATAATAGCAGGTACTATAGTTGCAATAATATTTAAATTAGCTAATTTAGATAGATGGCATGGTCCTGCAGAAAGTATTTTAGCTTCTCATGTTCCTTCTAAAAGGCCTAATACTGAGGCCGGATTATTATCTACATTAGCATCAGCAGTGTCTTTAGCAGGAGGAGCATCTGTAGGACAATATGGACCTTTAGTACATTTTGGAGGGGTTTTAGGTGACTATTTTTCTAAATTACTAAGAGATCAGACACCTCCTCATATTTTACTAGCTTGTGGAGCTGCAGCAGCTATTTCATCAGGATTTGGAGCTCCTATTGCTGGACTTGTTTTTGCCCATGAGGTTATAGTAAGACATTTTTCATTAAAAGCAGTAGCTCCTATTTTAATAAGTTCTATAGTAGCACACACTTTTAGTGCAGAGTTTTATCAAATAAATCCACTTTTTGAAACCAAAATAGGCGGAATATCTGAGTTTTATGAAATATTTTTATTGGGTATCCTTGGAATTTTATCGGGTTTTATAGGGGCAGTTTATATGAAGGGATTAACATTTAATTTAAAAATACCAAAGCAAATTCCCGTTTTCAGCTTACCAATTATTGCAGGAGCAATTTGCGGAATTACTGGAATTTTTTTGCCAGAGCTTTTAGGCTTAGGAACAGATACAATAAGGTTACTAATCGATAAGCCAAATTATTTTGGTTATATATTAATTCTTTTGATAGGAAAGCTTATTTTGACTGTAATATGTATCAGATTAAACTTATTTGGAGGGATTTTCTCTCCAGCATTGTTTATAGGCGTTTGTACTGGAAGTGTTTTTGCCTTTATAACTGGAATTTTTCTCGACGTTAATCATTCTTTATTTGCTGTAGCAGGATTAGCAGCAGTAACAAGTACCGTTATTGGAGGCCCAATATCTGCACTTTTAATTGTTTTTGAATTAACCTCTGATTATAATGTTGCTTTAGGTGCTGGAATAAGCATTTGCTTTGCAAACTTAATTTCTTCAAAAATTTTTGGTCATTCTGCGTTTGACCAAATCCTATTAAATAGGAATATTGATATTCATTTAGGCAGAGATAGATTGTATTTAGCATCAGTAAAGATTAACAAAATAACTAATAAGGATTATATTAGATTAGTACCAGAACATAGCATATCTGAAATGATAAAAATATTATCAAGCTCAAATGCGAGTGAGGGCTATATCACAGACCCTAAAGGAAAATTACTAGGTAAAGTATCGTTGCCAGAACTATTGCAAATTAATCAAAAGAAAAAAAATATAGAAATTTCTAAATTTAAAAAATACTTATTTTTAAATAAAACTGACAGTATTCTTAAGGCAATAGATAAAATAAAGGATTTTGTAGGCGAATCTATTCCGGTTATTGATGAAAGAGGGAATATACTAGGAATAATAAGTGAAAGTGATTTATTTAACGAATTATTAAAGGCAGAAAAGGAAAGGAATGACGAAGAGTTAAGCTAGTTAGAGTTTTTTTATCCAATTTTCGCTATATTCATAAGCCTTATCATCAACTAAAATATCATAACTAGGTTTTCCCATGTGAAGTTCATGAAAGTTAAGACCCCAATTTTTTAGCTGCTTCATAGTTTTTTTATATCCTAGCGCCTTAGCTTCTTTCAAATTATTATTAGTACGTCCCATATATCTAGCGGTGAAAATAATTACTTTATTTCCTTCCGAAAAAATTTTATTTATTTTTTCTATGGCTTTTTCATTTGGAGTGGCTTTTTCATATTCACTATTTACAGTAGTGCAAATAACTCCGTCAATATCAAATGCAAATATTTTTTTTTTATTAGGCGAAGACTTCAACATTAAGTTTGATTTCGGGTAAACTTACTTCTAATTTAGATATCATATCATATTTTGTTTTTGCCTCATTATAAATATATACTGGAGATAATAAATTTTTTGATTTTAAAAAAGACTCAGTTGTATCTCCATTGCTAAAGGAAAATGTTTTAGTATAAAGATTTCTATAATTTTCTTTAGATATAAATTCTTTCGATCTCAAACTGTTAGATACGGGATCAACAACTCTATAATTATTTATTGGCATGCCATTTGCAGTATCTACTTTTGAAAAAGGATTAACTTTATTAAAGTTTTGCATAGGTAAAATATTTTCAATCATAATTTAATATAACAAATGTACGGTAATAAATCAAAAAATTTAGAAAAATATAAAAAGTCTGAAGGATCATACAATAATACTAAGACTGGAAACCAAATAATTTCAGGTATTTTAAGAGAATTAGAAAGATCAATGGTAATAGTTGCGAATAGTATAGAAAAGACAAAAAATTGGAAACCAGAAAAAAAAGATTTAGATCTTAAAAATAAACACTTTACTAAATCATTAACTGCAATTTATGCACTGCAAACCTCACTTAATTTTGATCAAAATAGTAATATAGCTATAAACTTATTTCAAATTTATGAATACTGTCGCCAACAATTAATTAAAGGATATTCCAAAAAAGTCGTTGAAGGTATTAATAAAGCAGTAAATGCAATTAAAAATATACTACAGTCTTTTGAGAAAGGTTTACAAGATGCAAGGTAATACAAACTTAAACAGTGAATTAGACAACTGTTTTTATAAGCTTGAACAACTTTCTTGTAAAATTGCTGACAACATTTCCGTAGGTAACTTTGGTGAGGTAACAAAACTAGATCTAGCAAGAAAGGTTATTCTTCACAAAATTTCTAAAGATGCTGCAAACCTCAATGATAAGAATAAAAGCAGACTGAAACTAATTTGGGTTAATAATTGTAAATTAATAGAGGATACAAAGTCTTCAATATCTAAAAGGCAAGAAAAATTTAATAAATTAAAGAAAACCTTTAAAGCATACTCAAAAAATAATTAGTTTATTTGAAGTTTTTTCATTTTTTCAATTAGTGTTGTTCTATTGATTTTTAATAATTCGGCTGCTTTTGATACTATTCCTCCGGATTTTTTCAAAGCTGACTCAATCAGTACAACCTCAACATCTCTTAAATATACCCTCAAGTCAATATTTTCAAAAAAATCAAACCAATCAGCGTAATGTTTAGGATGAGGAAGCGGAGCATTACTAGTCATGTTCCTTGATGATGTATTCTCTTCCTCATTACTAGAAATAAGCTCCTGGGTAGCATCCCACAAAGCTTCCTGTTCTTCTTTAGAAGTCGGAGCTTTCAACCTGATCAGATTTTCTACAACATGATTTCTATTAACTTCTTGATTTTCAAATAGTATATAAGCTCTTTCTAACACATTTTTTAGCTCACGAACGTTTCCAGGCCAAAGATGCCTTTTAAGAGCATCAATAGCATCATCACTAAAATTGGGTAAATTATTCTTTTCCTTTTTTAAGTTATTTAAAATAAACTTTGTCAATAATGGAATGTCTTCGCTCCTTTCAGATAATGTTGGTACATTAATAGGAAAAACATTTATTCTATAAAATAAGTCTGCTCTAAAACTTCCGTCAGCAACCTTTTTTTCAAGATTTTGGTGTGTTGCACAAACCATTCTTAAATCAAGTGGAATTTCCTTTCCTCCACCTACTTTTTGTATTGACTTATTTTCTAAAGCTCTTAGTAATTTAGCTTGTAAAGCTAGGGAGATATCGCCTATTTCATCAAGAAACAAAGTCCCTCGCGAAGATAATTCAAATCTGCCAACTCTAGGCTTGTCTGCTCCAGTAAAGGCACCTTTTTCATGACCAAATAATTCACTTTCTAAAAGTTCAGCAGGAATTGCAGCACAGTTGACAGGAACAAAAGAACCCTTTCTCTGAGAAGCTACATGCAAAGCTTTTGCAACTAATTCTTTTCCTGTTCCGGTTTCTCCCAATACTAATACTGTACTTTCAGATTTAGCAACCTTTTCTATTAGAAACTTTAGTTCTAAAACGTTTTTACTTTCACCTATAATTATTTTATCTATATCAGTATTTGCAGTCAAAATTTTGAACCGAGAAATAATTTAATGACAATTTTATGACACTAATAAAAAAAATGCTATAAAAATTTTCTTAAAGCCAGAAAAATAGGCATTTAAAACATATTTCACTTTTTTTTTAATTTGGCAAAGTTTTTGCGTTTACTAACTTAAATGGAGGAAATATGACAAAAGTTAGTATTATAAATGAAAGTATAAAGGATATAGATTTTTTAAAAAATAAACTAGAAGAGAGAGATGCGGAGGTAACAGTATTAAAAAATTTAGAAGAATTAAAGGATAGTAATGCCAGTACATTAATTTGTCATAGTACTTTCCTCAATAAAAATGAATTAGATAGTAAAAATTTATTATCATTAGCAAGAAACCTTAAAATAAAAAAAATAATTTTAATAGAAGCTTATTCTAATTTCTTTAAGGTTAAGAAAGAATTGGGAAACTCTCTAATCAAATTAAATTTAATAGAAAATGATAATTATAGTTTAGAAACGGTATTAAACTTTTCTTTAGAAGATCAGAAGTTTGTCACCGGAAGCAGGGAGTCTCTTTTACTTAAATCTCTTGCTAAAAAAGTTGCTTGTACGGATGTTACAGTTTTTATAAATGGTCCTACTGGTACAGGTAAAGAAGTAGTGGCTAATTATATTCATGATCAATCTTCTAGGAAGGAAAAACCTTTCATAGCTGTCAATTGTGCAGCGATACCAGAAAATATGTTAGAAGCTATTTTATTTGGACATGAAAAAGGATCTTTCACAGGAGCGTCTAATTCCAATAAGGGAATATTTAGAGCAGCAGATAATGGAACTTTATTATTAGATGAAATATCTGAAATGCCCCTAAGCTTGCAAGCAAAGCTACTTAGAGTTTTGCAAGAAAAGAAGGTAACACCAGTAGGAGGTAACAGAGAAGTTGACGTCAATGTAAGAATAATTGCAACAACTAATCGAAATATGGCTGAAGAGGTTAAAAAAAATACTTTTAGAGAGGATCTATATTACAGATTAAATGTGTTCCCTATAAAAACCTTTGGTTTGAGTGAGAGAAAAGAAGATATAATTCCTATTGTAGTTTCTATAATTAAAAAAAATAATAAAGAGGATATTGACTTTCCATACTTATCTAAAAAAGCCCAGAATGTACTTATAAATCATAATTGGTCTGGTAATGTAAGAGAATTGGAAAATGTCATTTTAAGATCTATTGTACTGTCTAACTCAGCGAATATTGAAGAACAGCATATTATTGTTGATGAAAGCATTCAAAATTACAACGAGTACTATCAACAATTAGAAGATAAAATTTTTGCTCATGGTAACTAGGAGGTTTTATGAATAAAGTAAATAGTACAGGGTTAAACTTAATAAATAGAATAACTGAAGATAAAAATAGTGAAAAAATAATTTCAAAAAATCAAATAATAGAACAACAAAAAAATGTTCTTAAACAGAGCAATTTAATTGATGAGAATAATTTTTTACAAAATGTAAGTGACGCCATTAATAATGTGGCTAAAACACAGAATGAAGCAGCAGAAATAACAAAAAACTATGAACTAGGAAAAGAACAAGATCTTACTAAAGTAATAGTAAATCAACAAATTTCTAAACTAGCTTTTCAAATTACATTGAATGTAAGAAATAAGGTTTTGAGTGCATATAAAGATATTATGAACATGCCAGTATAAAAAAAAGGAGACTGAATAAATGGCTGATACAACTGTAACAAACGCTAATGAAGGTAAAAGTAATCTTATTACTAAAACCAACTCTTATATAACAAACATAAGAAGATTTTTAGATGAGCCAGCAGCCAAAAGAGCTTTGCCAACAGTCTTAGCTTTGATTGTAGCATTTGTTGGAATACTAATATTCTTATCAATGAAAGATCCAGCAAAAACAACATTATTTTCGTCATTAACTGAGGCCGATAAGGCAAAAGTGGTTGAGTCTCTTAGACAAAAGGGCATTGATGTTTCTCTTGATACAGCTACAGGAGAGGTTTTAGTTCCTAGTACCGATTATTACCAGTCAAAAATGTTGCTTGCTGCAGAGGGACTACCAGAGTCTTTACCAAGTGGATATGATAATTTAACTGATCTTCCTATGGGAACAAGTAGATCAATAGAGGCTGTAAAAATTAGACAAAGTCAAGAAAGTGAATTGGCAAGATCCATTAATGAAATTTCTGGTATTTTAGGAGCAAGAGTTCATTTAGCAATTCCAGATAAGTCTGTCTTTGTTAGAGAAAGGGGTAATCCTACAGCATCAGTTTTTGTAAAATTAGGAGCAGGAAGAAGTTTAGGAGAGAACCAGGTTAGAGCGATTGTACATTTAGTTTCTTCATCAGTTCCAAATTTACCATCTGAAAATGTTACGGTGGTTGATCAGCATGGAAATCTTTTATCTAGACCAACTGATGATCCTACCTCTGCCTTATCTAATAGACAATTAGAGTATACTATGAAGCTAGAACAAGTTTACAGGCAAAGGGTAATCTCTTTACTTACTCCTATTTTAGGAGCAGGCAATATTACTGCTCAAGTAAATGTTGATGTTGACTTTACAACTCAAAACGTTACTGAAGAAGTGGTAGATCCCGAAGGAACTGCTTTAAGAAGCGAGCAAGCTACACAAGATTTAACATCAGAGCCAGAAGCAGTGGGTATACCAGGAGCAGTAGCAAATACACCGCCATTGGCAGCAGATTTAGCAACAGGAGCACCAGAAGCTGCTCCTGCAGGTTCTAAAATAAAGTCTCAAAGCTCTAGTAGTATTAAGAACTATGAGGTAAGTAAAAGAGTAACAGCTATAAGAAATCCAACTGGCCAGATTAAGAGAATAGTTGCAGCAATTTTAGTAAGAGATAAACTGGTAGTAAATGAATTAGGAGAAAATGTACTGCAGAAATTAAGTGAGGAGGAAAAAAATAATCTTGAAAGTCTAGTTAAAGATGCAATAGGATTTAAGCAGGAAAGAGGTGACTCTATTACTATATCTAGTGGAGAATTTATAGATGATATTGAATTAAGTGTGGTTCCTTGGTATGAAAATTCTGCAATTAGAGAATTACTTGGAAAGTTGTTTACTATTTTAATTCTAGCTATTGTAACTTTCGGTGCTCTAAGACCGTTATTAAATAGAATTCTCGTACCTGCGGGAGGAACAGCATCTGACGGTGCTATTGGGGCAGCAGCAATCGATGAAGACGAGGAAGAAGAGGATAAAATAGAAGTTCAAGAAGGAGAGTCCTTGGAAGACATTAAGGCTAAACTAAAACCCAAAAAGTCTGCTATTTCTCCAGATATGTTAGATACTGCAAATACCTATGATGATAAAGTAGCTGTTATAAGAATGATTGTAGGTGACGAGGCAGGAAGAGTTTCCAGTGTTTTTAAAGCACTTATGAAACAAGGTAATAAAAAAGAAGCTGAGGAAAGTTAAGAGGAGTCGAAATGAATAATGATAGTTTAGTTCCTAATGCAGTTAATGAGGAAGATAATGATAAAAATACTCCTCTGAGTGATGAAGAGCTTTCTAGACTAATTAAGGCCAGTAGAGAAGATACATTTAAGATGAAAGAGGTCAAAAAAGATACTTCAGAAAATTTTAAAAAAGTTTCCTTACATGATATTGCAAAAAAATATAATCAAAGCATTGAATCAGAAAATAAAGAAAAAAGTAAACAGACTACAAATATTGATGCAAAAGATAATATAAATGAAACCGATAAAAAAGATGAGCAGGTTAAAGAAAAAAAAGAAAATAAAAAAGAAGAAAAACAAGAACTCGAAAATATTAAAGAAGATGAGGTAAACAAAGAAAATAATGAAGACTTAAAGGAAGAAAATAATATACAAAAAACTATTGCTGAAGCTGAGCATCTTCAAATACTTGAAAGCTCAAAAAAAGAAGCATTTGAAAAAGGTAAAGAGACAGCTTATTTGGAAATTAAAGAAGGAGCTGATGCTGCTGTAGCTAAGCTAAATAGTGTTAGTAATAAAATTGCACAAACTGATAAACTAGATTTATCAGAACTAGAATGTCTTATCTCCAAAAAAATTATTGATTTAAGCTCAGAGTTAACTGGAAAAATAATTAAGGCAATTCCAACAGAGTTTCTGAAAAAAATTAAAGGATTTTTATCTTCATTAGATAATAATGAAGGAAAAATTCAAATTTTTATATGTGAAGATGATTACAAAGTATTGGAAAAAAATAAAGATATTAAAAATAAAATTAAAGAAATGAATATTTCTCATAAGCCTGATCTTCTTCAAGGAGAAGTAGAAATGTCAGTTAATGGAATAAGAATAAAACAAAAATTAGAGAGTTAAGTATGAATTTTTTGAAGGAATTAGCTCAAAGAAATAGTTTTGAAAAAATAAGAGTCAAAACTGAAATTTCAGGTTTAGTCAGAGGTCTTGAGGGATCAATTGTAGAAACCGATGGCTTTCCAGCTTCCGTTGGAAGTATTTGTGAAATAGATAGCCTAGATGACTTTAAAACTAGTGCAGAGATTATAGGCTTTAGAAATAATAGAAACTTAGTAGCTCTTCATAATACTGATACGAAGCTAAAAGTAGGGGCTAGAGTAAAATTAATTGATGAGGGTGTAAAAATTAGCGTCGGTGATAAATTGCTAGGAAGAGTAATTGATGGAATGGGAAATCCATTAGATGGAAGAAAACTTGGAAAACTTACTGGTTACTGGCCGTTAAATGGTAAGGCAATTAATCCATTACAAAGAAAGAAAATTGATACAACTTTTGATGTAGGTGTTAGAACTATAAATTCTATAGTTACTATTGGAAAGGGACAAAGGATAGGAATCGTAGCAGGCAGTGGAGTTGGAAAGTCAGTGCTTTTACAAATGATGAGTAAATACTCAAATTCTGATGTGGTAGTAGTAGGACTAATTGGAGAAAGAGCTAGAGAGGTAAAAGTTATGGTTGAGTCGCTTCTTAGCTATGACAAAAATAATAAAATCATTATCGTTGCAGTTCCAGCAGATAGATCTCCACTGCTAAGAATGCGAGGTGCAAATAGGTGTACGGCCATAGCGGAATACTTTAGATCTAAAGGAAAAAATGTATTATTAATTATGGACTCTTTAACCAGAGTAGCGCATGCTAAAAGAGAGATTGGATTAGCCTTGGGTGAACAGCCTACTTCAAAAGGTTATCCTCCTTCTGTTATATCAATGATTCCAGCTTTAATAGAGAGAGCTGGTACTGGTAGTAACTCAGAAGGAAATATAACTGCATTTTATACTGTTTTGGCAGATTCTGATGACCACAATGATCCTGTTGTAGACTCTGCAAGAGCAATTTTAGATGGACATATCATACTTTCTAGAGAACAAGCCCAGCTTGGAATTTATCCAGCAATAGATATACAAAATTCAATAAGTAGGGTTATGGATGATATAGTTTCTGAGCAGCATAAAATGCTTAGCAGAGAATTAAAAAAAATTGTAGCTGTTTATAAAGAAAGTAGAGACTTAGTTTTAATGGGTGGATATTCCAAAGGACAGGACAAATCAATAGATGTTGCACAACAGCTCTGGCCAAAAATAGTTGAGTTTATGAAACAAGATAGTTCTGAAAAAGATACCTTTGATGGATCCTATGAAAAACTTAAAATACTATTAGAAAATACTGTTCAAAATGCTAAATAAAAAAAGACTTAAAAATTTACTTTCTTTAAAACAAAAGGAATTATTTAATCAAAAAATAGAGATTTCTACATTAGACAATGAATTCAGGAAAAATAAAACTAATAAAAAAAAACTTAAAGAAATTTTAGACAATACACTAATAGAAAATACAGAGACAGCTTTTGATATTAAAGAAAAAAGCCAATATAAAATAAAATTAACAGAGCAAATGTATATTTCAGATAATAGAGAAAAATTTCTAAATATAGAATTAATTAGGGCTAAGAAAAACCTTGGTAAACTTATAAAAGAAAAGGATTTAGTAAATCGTAAAATTGAAATGGTTTCTAAATTAGAAAGCAATGAAAAGGAGAATAACTTTATAAACTCTATGCCTCCACCTAAAAATAGTTGATGGCACTATTATTGCAGTAAATATAAGAGAAAAATAATGAAAAGTATTTTAGAAAATTTATTTTCTGGTCTTCTAGAGGGAAAAGGTATTCTACAAAGTAATAATTCTACTTCTAGTGAGAATAATGAAATCTTGTCAGATAGTGGTGATGAGTTTGCCACAGATTTAAATATGTTTTTATTAGGAGAAGATAAACTTAAGGAAATACCCAGAAATACTGGGGTAAAAGAAAATAATTTACTTAATTATGATAATTTTAAAAAAGAAGAAATAAGTAAAAATATAAATTCTTTAAATCTGAGTAATAAAGTCAATTTTAATAACAAAAATGTTCCGGGGAATCAATTAGTTATCGATAAAGTTACTAAAGAAAAAAATAATGAAACTAATGAGAATAATATCAAAACAAAAATAATAGAAAAAGCAATTAATTTTTCTAAAATTGGTCCTATAACTAGGAAAGAAGAACACTTATCTACTGCAAATCAAAGTCATTTGAATATCGATCTTAATCAAAAAGGTAATAAAAGTAGAAAAAGAGTAAAAACTTTTTTTTCTAATTATTTAAATTTTAATAATGCTAAGAATATTAATAAAAATAAAAAATTTTTAAGATTTATATCATCAAATAGTCTTAGTAT
>JAYYAX010000053.1:0-30575 GCA_036042925.1 Pseudomonadota bacterium | reverse complement strand
ACATAACCAATGCTGTGTAATAACTCTTTTTTATAGCTTTTAGCATCAAGTATAATTTTCTCTTTTGGGATACGATTTAGTACTCTCACATTAAAATACAAACAGCTTAAGATCCATCTAAGATCTTTGTAAAGTGTATCTACTACTTTTTTAATAAAAAAATGATAATTTGCAAATAATACTCCTTTTTTTAACAATATTTTTTTTTTAATGGAATTTTTAGGAATAAAATTTTTATCTATTTCATTTCTTTTAATAATACCCAGGTTTTTTTCTAGGGAAAATAAAAAAGTTTTAATATCTCTTCTTTCTATATTTAGAAAATAATCCTTGCTCCAAAATGCTTGGTCGATTTTTTTTCCTATATCTATCTTTACTTTTTCTTCTATACGCTTATAAATTTTTTCACTTAGGTAATTATTATTTTTTATCATTATATTTGGGTTGAAGATGGATTCTCCCTTATAAATAGAACCAATCTTCTTTGAATTAAAAAATAAATCAGCTTTACTATCTATAGTAATACTTAAGTTAGTTTTACTTAAAAAATCTTTTGCATAGTTTTCTAATAGTTTTTTTACTTTTTTAGTGATTTCTTCTTTTAAAAATTTATTTTTGAAAAGTGATTTTTCTTCATAGATATTTACCTGAAACCCAGATATAGAACCGATAAGCTTTTCATTCAAATAAATTCTATTATTTTTATCAATAGAAATTTCTACAGTCTTTTTTATATTATACGATTTCATAAGCTGACTAATTTTTTTGTCAACAAATTCATTTGTCAGCCTTTCATGAAGTGCATCTGACAATAGCCCTTCCGTCTTCAAAGCTAAATTTTTTAATTCTTGATTATTATTAGTCCACTGATTTCTATTTGATATATAATTCCAAAATCTTGTTTTAGCTAGCCTAAAAGTAAGCATATCTATCGTACCTTCTACATTTTGCAATTTTTTTGTTTCAGATATTGCCCATGAGGTATTTAAGAATCCATTATCAACTATATTGCAAAATATTTTAATTAAAAGTTCAGAATACATGCTATCTAAATTTTTAAAATAGTCTGGAATTAAACTTATATCCCATAATAACTTTATACTACTTTCATTCTGCAGTCTTTTTTGAATTATGTTTATATTCGATAAATACTTAAGGGTATTTTCATCTCTTTTGTTTTGTGTTTTTACTAACCTTGGATCATCGCTTTTTTTTTCCAGAGATTTAATAAGATTATAAATGCTTGAAAAGTCCAATTTACTCTCCCTCCAAAAAAGGAATTCATTGGAATCAAAATTATGATTTTCTACAGATTTAATAGACTCAGAAGACATGTTCCGACAATTTAAGGTGGTTGAAAAGCTACCATCATAAGAATTTCTTCCCGCTCTACCAGCAATTTGACCAATTTCACTATTATTGAGACTACGATTTTCTTTTCCATCAAATTTGTTTAATGAGGAAAAGGAAATATTTTTTATATTTAAATTTAAACCCATACCAATTGCATCAGTAGCGACAATATAATCTACTGTCTCTTCTTCGAAAATGGAAACCTGAGAGTTTCTAGTTTGCGGGCTTAGTGACCCCATTACTACTGCAGCTCCACCTTTAACGGTTTTTAATTTAGATGCAATGCTATAAACATCATTCGAGTTAAATGCTATTATTGCAGATCTTTTAGGAAGTGATAAAAGTCCCTTTTTGCCTATAAAAGACAAAGTAGACCTTCTTTGTTTTTTTACTATTCTACAGTTAGAAAAAATACTTTTTGTAATTTTTTCCATAGTTTCTGATCCTAAAAATAGTGTTTCTAGTGTTCCTCTACTATTAAGAAGCCTATCTGTAAAAATATGGCCCCTCTCAAAGTCATTGCAAAGCTGTATCTCATCGACTGCTAGAAATTCAAAGCTTCTCTCTGAAGGCATGGATTCAACAGTTGTTACAAAATATTTTGCTGTTAATGGTGTAATTTGTTCTTCACCAGTTATTAAAGCGACTTTTAATTTTCCAACTTTACTTGCAACTTTATCGTATACCTCTCTAGCTAGCAATCTAAGAGGTAATCCTATCACTCCGTTGGAAAATGTTAACATCTTCTCTATGGCATAATGAGTTTTTCCTGTATTAGTAGGGCCCAATAAAAAAACTAAATTCTCTTCTCTCTTCATTTTTTAATGAGCTATTTGCCAGTTTTTTCCAATACCAAAAGATACTTCTAGGGGTATATCTAATTTAATTATAGGTTCATGAGCATACATCATAATATTAATTATAAAATTTCTAGTTTCATCAACATTTTTTTCAGTAGTTTCAAAAATAAGTTCATCATGAACTTGTAACAATAATTTTGTTTTGTATAGCTTGCTTCTATCTTCATGCCTATAAAGTTTTACCATAGCTCTCTTAATAATATCTGCTGCAGTCCCCTGTATAGGTGCATTTATAGCTTGTCTTAAAGCATAATTTCTGATCATAGGATTTTTACTATTGTATTCTTTAATATTAATTTTTCTGCCAAAAAGTGTTTTAACATATCCACTCTTTCCAAGATTTTCTTTTACTTTTTCCATGTATTCTTTAATTCCAGGATACATTAGGAAGTACTCTTCTATATATTTCTTGGCGTCGCTTCTAGAAACTCCAATCTGCCTTGCCAAACCGAATGCTGATAGTCCATATATGATTCCAAAGTTTATTGCTTTTGCATTTCTTCTTTCTTCAGGGGTAACTTTATGAATAGGGATATCAAGTATTTGGCTAGCAGTTAACTTATGGATATCAGTTTTATTTAAAAAAGCTTTTTTGAGAGATAATATGTTTGCAATTTGGGCTAAAAGCCTTAATTCAATTTGTGAATAATCAAAACACATAAGGCTGCTTCCTTCGAGAGCAACGAATGATTTTCTAATTTTTCTTCCGTTTTCTGTTTTAATAGGTATATTTTGTAGGTTTGGGTCTGTAGAAGATAGTCTTCCTGTTTGTGCTCCAGCCATTTGGAAAGTAGTATGGATTCTTTCTGTATCCTTATTAATATTTAATATAAGACTGTCTGTGTATGTATTTTTTAATTTATTTATTTCTCTCCATTTTAAAATTAGTTTAGCAATTTCAATACCTTCATCTGACAATTGTTCAAGTACTTCCGAATTTGTTGAAAACCCCCCTGACTTATTTTTTTTCTTATAAGGAAGTTTCATATTTTCAAACAGAATATCTCCCAGTTGCTTAGGAGAGTTTATGTTAAATTCTTCACCTGATAATAGATAAATATCCTTTTGTAACCTTATTATTTCTTCTTCAAATTCTTTAGATAGATTTTTTAGATTTTTCTTATCTACCTTTATCCCTGCTATTTCCATATTTGATATAACATCTATTAAAGGTTTTTCTATATTATGATAAACAGACATCAATTTATTATCCACTAAACTTTTTCTTAAGCGTTTCCATAATCTCAAAGTAAAATCTGCATCTTCACATGAGTATTTAGTTGCTTCTTCTACAGATACATTAGAAAAGGATATTTCCTTTTTTCCTGTTCCTATAATATCTTTATATTTAATTTTATCGATACCTAAATATATTTTACTTAGAAGATCCAAATTGTGGTTATGTAGACCAGCGTATAAGGTATAAGACATTAGCATTGTATCGTCTACAGAATTTATTTTTGTAAATCCATTAGAAAATAAGACAATTTTATCAAATTTAATATTTTGTCCTATTTTTAAAATACTAGAATCTTCTAATACTGGATTTAATACTGATGTAACGGTTTCTTTTTTTAGCTGTACTAAATTCTTATTAAGGCTCGAATGTAAAATAGGTATATAACAAGCTTCACCTAGGTTCCAGGATAAACTGATACCAATAAGATTAGCCCCAAAAGGTTTTATGCTATTTGTTTCTGTATCTATTGCGACATATCCAGTTTCTATAATTTTTTTAACTACATTAATTAACTCTTCTTTTTTCACGATAGTTCGATAAGAAACTTGAATATTTTTACCATTATTTTCTTCACTTTTTAAACCGTCAAAGTTTTCTATCTTAGTCTTAAGATTTTCAAAGTTATATTTTTTGAAAAATTCAAGTAACTTTTTTTTATCAAAGTCAGAACTAGAAATTTTATCAATATTTATTTCAACTTTTATATCTTTTTTAAGCTCTACTAACTTTTTTGAAATAGCTATATTTTCGATATTAAACTCAATTGCTTCCCTTCTTTTATTTTGTTTAATTTTTTTGAAATCATTCAATATACCTTTAAGACTACCAAATTGATTAACCAATAATGCTGCTGTTTTAATGCCTATCCCAGGAGCGCCTGGGATATTATCAACACTATCACCTGCTAAACTTTGTACATCTATGACCTTTTCTGGATAAACTCCAAATTTTTCAAATACTTCATTTTCTTTTATTATTTTATTTTTAATAGGATCTTTCATAAAAATATTATTATTTATCAGCTGCATTAAGTCTTTATCTGATGAAACAATTTCAACACTCCAATTTTTGTCATCAAAAAATTTTGCATATGTCGCTATTAGATCATCTGCTTCATAGCCTTCTAGTTCTACCCTGGTAATATCAAATGCATCAACTGCCTCTCTTATAATTTTAAATTGCGGAATTAAATCTTCAGGAGCTTCTCCTCTATTTGCTTTATAATCACTATAAATATTGTTTCTAAAAGTTTTCTTTGCGCTGTCAAATACTACTATAAGTTTATCAGACTCTTTTTCCTGAATTAGTTTTAAAAGCATATTACAAAAACCAAGGACTGCACCCACAGGCTTGCCATTCTTACTAGTTAAAGGCGGTAAAGCATAGTATGCTCTAAATATAAATCCAGAGCCATCAATCAATGAAATTTTTTTTCTTTTATTCATAAATTTTTATATCATATAATAATGAAATCAAAAAACTACTCAATTATTTCCCTATATTTTAGTGTTTTTTTAATTATTAGTCTTCTAACAGCTTTTTTTCCTCTGTGGCTTAACAAAACTCTATCATTGGATCCCATATACATTGGATATATTTTAAGTGTGGCAGGAATTTTTAAAGCATTATTTACAATTCTGCTGTCACTAAATATTAAAAAAAATATCTATCTAAGAAGTTTTTTATTATGTTTAGTTATATTTAAAGTTTTTTTAGTATTTTTAATTTATATTTTACAAAATTATTATCTCTCCAAGATAACTTTATTTATATCTTTAATATTTATAATTTCTTTTTCTCCCACACTTCCTTTGATCGAAACACTTTATTCAGATCTTGTGAAAAAATCTGAAAAAAAAAATTATGGTAAAGTTAGAATAAGCGGTTCAATTTCTTTCTGTTTAGGTGTTTTTATATTTGGATATTTTATAAATATACATTCTATAAATATTTTTCCTATAATTATGACTTTTTGTTTAACTTTACTAACAATAAGCATTCTTACTATACCTAAAAATCTTAAAAAGATATTTTTTTACAATTTTGAAAAGTTTAGAACCTTATTAAAAAAAAAAACTTCCATAATATACTTTATATTAATTTGCAGTCTCATTCAGGGTACACATGCAATGTATTATGGCTATTCAACAATTGTCTGGCAAAATAAAAGTTTGAACTTTTTTGACATAGGCATTCTATGGTCTTTGGCTATCTTTTCTGAAATTTTAATTTTTATGTATATTGGTAATTTCTTTAAGCCGATTTATCTACAGAATACATTAATTTTTTGTTGTGTTGTTACTTCTGTTAGATGGGTTTTTACCTATTTTGTAGAAAACTTTTATTTATTATGTATGATTCAGACTTTACACGGAGTTACTTTTGCTTTAACGCATTATATAATGATTTATTTTATTAACCTAAAATTAAAAGAAGATCTGCATATTTACGCTCAGACTATTTATTACTCTATTACTGGAGGTTTTTTTATTACTATTTTTACAATATCCTGTGGATATATCCTTTCATACTTTAATAGTGACGAAGGATATCTTCTTATGTCCAGTTTTGCATTTTTAAGTTTTATTTTTCTTTTATACAGGAAAAAAATCCATGACTAAGAAAAAAGAAACGGAAAACTATAATGCGTTGCAAGTAAATAATCTTACGAAAAATTATTTGCTTGAAACAAAAAAAAAAGTAATCGCTGCTTTAGATAATGTAACTTTTTCTGTAGCTAAAGGATCAATGGTAGCTTTACTTGGTCCCAATGGTGCTGGAAAGTCAACCCTTATCAATATACTGTCTGGCATTACAAAAAAAAGTTCTGGAAACGCTGTAATTAATGGATTTGATATCGATAAATCAGTAAATCAGGCCAAGCGTTCCATAGGAGTTGTTCCTCAGGAACTTGTTATGGACCCATATTTCACTCCAAGAGAAACCTTGAATTTTCAATCGGGCTATTATGGGATTAAAAAAAATAATTATCTAACAGAAGAACTTTTAGTAAAGCTTAGTCTTTTAGAAAAGGCTAACTCGTATGTAAGATTTTTATCGGGTGGAATGAAGAGAAGGTTAATGATTGCAAAAGCAATGGTTCACTCTCCTCCAATTTTAATTCTTGACGAACCAACAGCAGGCGTTGATGTTAACTTAAGACAAATTTTATGGGATTCTATAAAAGAATTAAATACGAAAGGCACAACTATTCTTTTAACTACTCACTACTTAGAGGAGGCAGAAAATTTATGCAAAGATGTAATAATGATAAACAAAGGAAAAATACTCATTAAGGGAAAAATAAAAAATCTTTTAAATAACATAGATTTAAAATCAATTAGTATTTTTGTAGAAAATAATATTGACAAATTACCACAAGAATTAAAAAGCTTTGGATTTTATCTAAAAAATAAAAAATGCCTTTCAATTAATTACAAGCCAAGTCAAACCCCAATTGAAAAGGTATTAAAAATAATTTTTAAACATCAATTAAAAATAAAAGATATAATAACAAATGAACCTAGTTTAGAAGATTTATTTAATAATTTGGTAAAGTAACTACTTTTGTTTCCAAGTAATTAAGGTTGACATCAAAAAATTCCATACGGCGCCTACCAAGGCTCCAACTATTCCGGAAAGATACCAAGTTAAAGACACTTCGCTTACTTTGCCAGTGTATAAAGAATTTGCAATACCGACATTTGCAACCGCTCCTAAGCCACAAGTTATGTAAAAAATAATCAGAGCTTTGAACGCAAGCCATCCTTTTTTTTGCCTGTCTCTGTATGTTAATATATTATTTAAGAAAAAATTTCCTGTCATAGCAAAGAAAGTAGCTATACTTTGCGCAAGTAAAAATTCCAATTTCATACTTATTAAAAAATATAATATTAATACATGATTTACCATACCTGTACCACCTATTAAGCAGAAGGAAACAAATCTTGCAGGTATCAATTTTCCAAATCTTGTTTCCCATAATAATAATAAGTATTCCCAAACAACTAGTGTGCTTAATTTAGACTCTCCATATTTTCTTGGTTGAAAGTTAAATTCTATTTCTTTGTAATGAATTTTATTTTTTGCTGAGGACATAATGTCTAGCAATATCTTGAAGCCCAATCCAGTTAGATTGATAGCTTGTTGTTCCATAAGGCTCCTTTTAATTAGAAAAAAACCGCTCATCGGATCACTTAACTGAACACCGGAAATTTTATTAGCTAGAAAATTAGCTAGTTTAGAAACTAGATTTCTTTTTCTAGATAAACCAGTAGAACTTTTTTTATTTAAAAACCTACTCCCAATGACCATATCTAAAGCATATTTTTTTTGTAATTTTATCATTTCTGGTATTTTTTTTTGATCATGCTGTAAGTCTGCATCCATGATTAATAAAAAATCAGCTGAGCTTGACAAACACCCCTCAATTACTGCTGAAGATAATCCTCTTCTTCCTATTCTCCTAATACACCTAACATTTTTATATTTCTTAGAAATACTTTTTACCACTTCATGAGTCTTATCTAAAGAATTATCGTCAACAAAAATAATTTCGTAATCTTTAAAGTCTCTTAATGATGCTTTTATAGCTAATATAAAAGGTCTTATATTTTTAGCTTCATTATATGTAGGACTTATAATGCTAAGAAGCATGACTTTTTTTCAACTTTCTTAAAAAAGGAACTAGATTATTTTTTAGCCAGTAAGAAAAAACTATCAAAGATAAAGTCCAAGTAAGATAACTGTATCTTCCGCCTACATGATAAAACAAAATTAAAGATAGAAGAGATAAAGTAGCCCAAGAAATTAATCTTATTATTTTATCACTCTTTTTGTCTATTGAGATGTACATAGTAGAAAAAATGGTAGCGTGATACCATACTTCATAAAGTTTTATTTCGCCGGATATATGAGAAGTAATTTTTTTCAAAAGACTAAGATCAATATTGAATTTGATAAAGGAAATCATTAACATAATATAGTCTATGGGCTTTGCTCCTAGATTCCAATCTTTATATGCTGCTATAGTAAGAGGAATAAATTCTTTTGTGAAATAAAAATTATGTATAGGCATTATTAAAGTTGGAGATAAACCTAATGCAAAAAATAGCACTCCCTTATATTGTTTTTGGTTTAAAAGTGAAATAAATATATAAGCTACAACAATTAGAAATGCCGGAAGTATATTAGCTCTAAGTCCTAAGGCCATACTAAGGCAAATACTCATAATAATATAAGCTATTTTTTCATCAGCTATAACATTATTATTTTTTTTATATATATTTATAATTACTGCTATAGATAATAAAAAAAATAAATTTGATAAAGGTTCTGCAAAACCTCTCATAGCAAGCTTTATATAATAAAAATGAAAAAATCCGAATGCTTCAAATATAGGAATAAAATACCAACAGCAAATTAAAAATAACGCCCAAGATTTTCCTAGTAAATTTCTAAGTATACTAAATACAACTAGTGGTATAAAGACTATAGTAAAAAATATAATCCAAGGAGACTCTGCAAATAGAATATAGTTTAATACCCAAAAATATCTATAAAAGGGCATCAGGTCATATGCATTTTCGCCACCTCTGAATGCTTCTACATAATCATTTAATATTAAGCTATCTATAATCAGATGCGCAAAATGTACATATAACAATCCGTCATTTCCTCCCTCAAATAATAAAAATTTATCTAAAATTGAAGGTTGATATAGATACATTAGTAAAATTGAAAATAAAAAAGAAAAACTAAAGAAAAATACATTAAATCTATTAAAATTTTTATAAATTATAAAACATGAGATTATCGATAAAAGAAATATCGTATATTTTGATAATAAATTTTTTATGCTTATAGATTGTTTAGGCTTTAAAGAAACTTCTAATTTAGGGGTTATCCCTGTCTCAATAAACCAGACAGTTAAATTCTTTCTAGTTTTACTAAAATATTTTTTAATAGAAACGCATTCTTTTTTAGGGTGGCTAATATTTTTATATTCCTCAAGATGAAAATACGCCTCTCCTTTCCAACATAATTTAGAACTATTATTTATTAATTCAATAGGAATAGTATACTTTACAAAGTAAGGCAGCTCTTTTCTTTCAGGCTGTTGATCTCCATATGCATTGTATTTTGTATTGTTAAAAGCGCTGAGCTGTAAAGCATTTCTATTCTTCCAGGCAATTGTTTTTACCAACCTACTTTCATTAGTCTTATTAATAAACTTTGTTACAGCATTATCAAATAAATAATCAGAGGGAGCGGCAATATTTTTAGGAAATTTTTTAATAAAGTCATTATTTAAATGTTCATAAACGACCGTTGGTAGTTCATTTTCAAATACGTTTTTTTCAAAACTTCCTCCTATAAATACGTTGCTGCCCTCTATAATGAAGGGAGTCTTTAAGCTACTTTTTATCCCTAATGAAAAAATAGTAATGCAAATTACTGCAATCCATTTCTTTTTACTAAAGCTAATCTTAGATGCATATATACAGAGGAAGAGAGTAATCCATATCAGCAAACTTACCCAGGAAGAATTTATTAAACCACTAATTATAAGTAAATTTATTATGAAAAATAAATTAAATAAAACTTTTAGAGTTAAAGTATTTTTTTTTTTTAACATAATTAAGTTGAGTAATTTTTAGATAATATTTAATTCTTTACCAACATACTCTATTACTTTATCCAGTTCTCGATGAGCTAAACTATTTGGAGCAGTCTTTCCAATCCAATCACCTAATTCTGCTCCTTTTTGAAAGTCCGATCTGAGTGACAATTGAGGAGAGAGTTTCCATTGAGGTGGTAATACCTCTATTATTTTCTCTCTAGGTAGGTTTTTTTGTGGATGTATTCGTGAAGGAACAATAATACCTTTAGTTTCTTGATTTTCACTAAATGTAGAAATAACTCTTTCTATAAGTGGAAAGGTTGCTTCCCATTCTAAAGAGCTTAAACCAACTGGTATAATCATATTTCTTACTTGTCTTAAAAGCTCTGTATAAATAATAATATCTATCGGAGGTAAATCAGCGACCACTACATCGCAATCTAAGGCCATATTTGATACTGCAGCACCCCAGGTATGTAATGCGTGATGAAGGTTGCCTGAAGAATTAGGTAAAGTTAGTCTTCTAAGTTTTAATCCTTTAACATTTGTGTTTTCCATCCATAGGCTTGTTGATCCTATAGGGTCTCCGTCTATTAAAACACATTCTAAATTATGATTTGAAGCAAATCCAGCAGCTAAATTTACTGCTAACGTAGTTTTTCCTACTCCTCCTTTTCTATTAGTAACTGCTAAAATATTATTTACCATAACTATAAAATATTATTACCTAAAACTATGTTAAAAAAAACAATTGCTATTAGCAACATTATTACCATTACTTTTACGCCCTTTAGTATACCTGGAAATATTATTTTCAATGCAAAAACTATTAGAATACTTATTATAAGTTTTAAAAAAATTTCAAACTCCGACCGTTGTGTTATTAGAATCCAACAGCTACTCCTTCTCTTCTGTAGTCAGATGCGCCTATCCAAAACTCTTTATTTTTCCATATTATGTTTAATCCACTGGTCATCTTATTTCGGGTGATATCATGATTTAATAATTTGAGCTGTTTTGTAATTTGGTTTCCTCTCTCACCCTTTTCAATTTCTGAATTACTTCCTCTTGAACACAAATGTGGTAAATCAATAACTTCTTTTACATCCATGTCAAAATTAATAAGATAAAAAATTGTTTTTGCTACATAGCAAATAATTCTACTACCGCCGGGTGATCCTATTATTCCAACCAAATCATTATTTTTGAATATTAATGTTGGAGCCATACTAGATCTAGGTTTTTTATTAGCTTCTACAGAATTTGCAATCAAACCTCCATTATTTTGACGACTTACAAAAGAAAAATCAGTTAACTGATTATTTAGGAAAAAACCACCTACGGTTCTTCCAGATCCAAATGCAAATTCAATACTGCTTGTGAGTGCTACCGCATTTCCATTGGCATCTACAATACTTATATGTGTAGTTGACGGAAAGTTTAAATTGACTCCAATATCCAAAACATTTTCTGAATACATTTTCATATCGCCATGTCTTATTTCCTTGGTTGCTTTTTCTGTATTTATTAATTTGGCTCTCTGTTTAAGATAATTTTTATTCAGCAAACCTTTTACAGGAACATCAAAAAAATCTGGATCTGCAATATATACTTCTCTATCGGCATACGCAAGCCGAGATGCCTCCAAGAATATGTGTTCATCCATAATAGTATCAAAAGGGTTAAAGTCAGTTTTAATATTTTCCAATATACCTAATATTTGTAAAACACTTATGCCTCCCGAGGTTGGGGGAGGAAACCCACAAATATTATATGCCTTATATTTTTTGCATATAGGCTTTCTTTTGATGGTTTTCCAAGAGTTTAAGTCCTCTTCATTTAAAACTGGTGAAAGCTTATTATGAATAAGTTTTGAAACTTTTCCATTTTTAATAGAGTAACGGTCTTTTGAAAGAGATTTTAATGTATTCACTAGTTCGATGTTTCTTATAAAAGCCCCTATTTTTTTTGGACTGTCGCGATCAAAATAAGTTTTCATAGAATAAGGGTCGTCTTTTAAATGAGGAGCCCATTTCAACATTTTATTTAATCTATTTGATACTTTAAATTTTTTAGCGTAAGAAACAGCGTCATCGAATAAGCTTTCCCATTCCATCTTACCATGCTTAGAGTGGACATCAGCAAGCATGGAATATAACCCTGGCACTCCAATTGATTTATCGTTTATAACTGCTTCAAGGAAAGGCATTTTTTTATTTTCTAAGTCTATGAACTGGTTAGGGGTAGAGCTAAGTGGAGCTGTTTCTCTTCCATCCCATGCTTCAAGCAGGTTTAATTTTTTATTGTAATAAAGCAAAAACCCACCTCCACCTATACCTGATGATTGAGGCTCAACAACAGATAAAACGTTTTGAGCTGTTATTAATGCGTCTATTATATTTCCTCCTTTTTCCAAGACTTCCTTTGCTGCTAAAGCTGCTCTATTATCAGCACATACTACCATATTATTTTTTGAGAAATTTATGGAAGTTTTATTAAAATTTTCCAATCCAACCTCAGGATTGGCTCTTAAATCTTTCTCGGTTGCTAATAAAATATTGGAGTATAATAATTGTAGAAAAAAAATATATTTGATAAAATTATGATTAGATTTAAAAAAAAACATTTTCTTTATTAACTATACATTGTGCCTACCTTAATAGCCAGAAATTTAAAAACATTAAAAAAAACTCTTGCTAGTCCAAGATTTAAAAATAAAAAAATAGGGTTAGTTCCAACTATGGGATCAATTCACAAAGGACATTTAAGTTTAGTTAATAAGTCTCTAAGAATATCAGAAGTTACTGTTGTAAGCATATTTGTAAATCCTCTTCAGTTTGATAAAGTAGAGGATTTAAAAAACTATCCAATTGATTATGATAAAGATATTCAGCTTCTAACTGAAAAAAAAGTTGACTTGATATTTTTTCCAGATACGAAAGAAATGTATACAGAAGATTTCAGTACCTTTATAAATTTAAAAAAATATAGCAATATTTTGTGTGGAAAAAGAAGAAAAGGACACTTTTCTGGCGTTGCAACAGTAGTATTAAAATTATTTTCTTTAGTCGATCCAAACCACGCCTATTTCGGAGAAAAAGATTATCAACAATTAGTCATTATAAAAAAGCTGGTTAAAGACTTAAATTTAGATATTAAGATTTTTTCGATTAGAACTGTTAGAGACAAAAACGGCTTTGCTTTATCTTCTAGGAACAAGCAGCTTGATAAAGAGCAAAAAATTAAAGCTTCTAAAATAAATATTATTTTAAATAAAATAACTCTAAAAAAATTATATAAACAAAAAAACTTATTTATTGAAATAAAGAAAAAATTAAACTCATTAGGTATAGACAAGATCGAATACCTAGAAGTAAGAGATGAAAGGTCACTAAAGCTATATGATCCAACTACTAAATATAATGAAAGTTATAGAGTTTTTATAGCAGTCAAAATAGGAAAAGTCAGGCTAATTGATAATAAAAGACTTACCTAAAACAAAGAAATTAATCAGTATAGACCCTCACTTCTGTGTCTTCAACATTGGCTAAAGCTAATTCAGTAACAGAAAGTCTATCGGCGGGCATTCCCATAGAGACTAAAGAACTTATAATTTTTCCAGCTTTTTCTCTAGCAATAGCCGCTCTTTGTGCTTTTTCGCTTGAATTTCCTGTAGAAGAGCTAACAGCTACCAGAGTGAAGGTGGCGTTTGGTGACCTCTCCAAAGCAGCACTTACTGCACCAAAAAGCCCCTGATTAAATTTATTAGACTCTCCTTGAATTCTTATTACAGCAATAGGATTTCCTGACAAATTGGCATCAGATCTTTTTTCTAAATTGGTTTCATTTTCATCATTAGATGCTGGAAGTGCATTTAACGTACCTAATCCATTTCCATATGATTCGCCAATTGAAATAGCAGTTGCTAATTGGGTAAGCCTTCTTCTTTCAGCGGCCAAATAAATATCTCTTCTTCTTATAGTTTCATTAAGGTTTTCTAGAAGTCTTGTTAGGTCAACGCCTCTCCTCTTAATGTCATCTTGTAGAACCGCTAATTTCCTATGATCTTCGTCTACAGCGCCTCTTAACCTTTTGGCAGATCTAGTTTGGTCTTTTAAATAAGAAACTCTCGCAGAAAGTAAAGAAATTTGATTTCCTAACTCGACTAGTTGCTGTCCTTGCGATCCAACTTCCGCTAACTCTGTAAGCGCTCTTTCGTACTGGTTAAGCAAAATAGGGTTTCCTGGAGTAGTTCCTATTTGCAATCTAGCGGCTATTGCTGCAACAGTAGCGTGATACACTTCTGCACTTGCTATACCATTAGCCTTTAGTAAATTAAAAGCGCTGTTATTCTCATTTATTTCGCTGTCTAAAGAAGAAAATTCTTCTCTCATTTCAGCAACTCTGTCGCCTACATAGGTTTGAACAGGCTCTATATCAGAGGCGAAACCATCTGATTCAATTGATGTCATTTCTTCATCCAAAATGGTCGTAGTATCTGCACCACTTTCTTCAATAATTGCAATCTCATCACCAACATCACTAGTTTCAGCGGTTACTGTCGTTTCAATGTCTTCCATGTCCTCAGGATCAAAACTTTCTCCTGGTATTTCTCTAATTACCACTTCTTCATTCTCTTCAGAGTCTATTGGCAATAAGCCACCAAGATCTCCTACAGCACAACTATTTAATAATAGTGTTAGAAAGAAAAGAATTTGTATTTTAAAAATTATTTTTTTCATTGTTTTATTCAAAGCAATATAATACAAACACTATGCAAATAAATCAATAGTGAGAAAGAGATTAATCTAAGGATAGAAATATCTGTGACAAAATTACAACAGCTATTTATATTTAATTTGGTGGACTACTTAGATTACATTTTTTATTATTATACATGAAATATTTTTGCCCCTGTAGGCTAACTGGATAAACCACATGACTACGGATCATGATTTAGGGGTTCGAATCCTCTCAGGGGCGCCAAAATATTAAAAAGTAAGAAATATAATTATGAAAGAACTACCTAAAAATTCAGCTAATTTTACATCCTTAACTCCTTTATCCTTTTTATACCGTACAGTAGAAATTTTTCCAAAACGCTTAGCTTGGATTTACGGAAAACGCAAAGCAACATATGAGGAATTTTATTTAAAATGTAGAGCACTAGCTGCATCTGTAAAAAAATTGAAAATAAAAAAAGGTGATGTGGTTAGTGTTATGCTTCCGAATGTACCTGAAATGTTAGAGGCACACTTCGGCATACCAATGACTGGAGCTATATTAAATTCTATTAATACGAGATTAGAAAAGAGAAGTATAGAATATATTTTGCAGCATAGTAAATCTAAAATATTAATTTTTCATGAAGATTTTTTAGACTTAATCAAAACTATAAAGTTAAAAGGTAGTATAAAATTAATTATAGTGAAGAATGGAGTAAAGAAAAAGCTACTGAAGATAAAAGACTACGAAAGTTTTATTAAAAAAGCTTCTTCTGAAGATGTAGAAAAATTAAGTAATTATTATCCTAAAGATGAATGGGATTCTATATCTTTAAATTATACTTCTGGTACAACTGGAAGTCCTAAAGGAGTTCTTTATCATCATAGAGGAGCTCATTTAATGTGTTTTAATAACCAAATGGTTTGGAAAATGGGATATCATCCAATATATCTGTGGACACTTCCCATGTTTCATTGTAATGGCTGGTGTTTCCCATGGACTATAGTAGCATTAGCTGGCACCCAAGTATGTATGGGTAAATTCTCTGGAAAAGAAATTATAAAGTTAATAGAAAAAAATAACGTTAGTCATCTATGTGGAGCTCCTATAATTCTTCAGATGATCATAGATAACTTGAATTTAAGAAAAGATAAAAGAATTGTTAATATAATGACAGCTGCCTCTCCGCCTTCACCAGAAATTTTAGAAGGAATAGAAAAAGGAGGCTTTTCTGTAACCCATGTTTATGGATTAACAGAAAGCTACGGGCCTGCAGTAATTTGTGAATGGAAGGAAGAATGGAATAAACAACCTAGTTTAAAGAAGGCTACGCTTAAATCTAGACAAGGCATCAATTATCCTTCTCTTGAATTTTTAAATGTTTTTGACCTTAAAACTAATAAGCCTGTTTCCAGAGATGGTAAGACATTAGGTGAGGTTTTTTTTAAAGGAAATATTGTTATGAAAGGTTATTTGGGAAATGATGATGCTAATAAGAAAGCATTTAAAAAAGGGTGGTTTCATACTGGAGATTTAGCAGTGGTTCACGAAGATGGATACATTGAGCTAAAGGATAGATCAAAAGATATAATCATTTCAGGAGGTGAAAATATATCCTCTATTGAAATAGAAAAAACTATTTTAAAAAACCCATATGTTCAGGATTGCGCTGTAGTTGGAATAGAAGATAACAAATGGGGGGAAGTGCCTTGTGCAATTATAGAAAGAAAAAATAATAAACTTACAAAAGAAGACGTAGTAAAGTTTTGTCGGAAATATCTAGCTGGCTTCAAAATGCCAAAAAAAATTATATTTAGAAGTCTCCCAAGAACGTCTACTGGGAAGATACAAAAGTTTAATTTAAGAAATTTAGTTCAGAATATTAATGCCTAGATATAAACTTATACTAGAGTATTTAGGAACTAACTTTTCAGGTTGGCAAAAGCAAAAAAATACTTGTTCTATTCAGGAAACATTAGAGATAGCAGCTTACAGGCTTTTACAAGAGAAAATAAACTTAGTAGTTGCTGGAAGAACAGATTCAGGAGTACATGCCGAAAGGCAAGTCGCGCACTTTGACCTTAAAAAAAAATTCTGCTGTAGAAAAATTCAACTTGGCATAAATTTTCACCTTATGCGAATTAAATTTGGTAAAGATATTAGTGTAAAAAAAGTGAGCAAGGTGAGTGCAAACTTTAATGCCAGATTTTCAGCAAAAAAAAAACTATATCAATATTTAATTTATAACTCTATTTATAGAAGCCCTTTGCTGTATGACAAAACTTGGTGGGTAAGACAAAAGTTGGACTGCAAAAAAATGCTAGATGCTAGTCATTACCTGTTAGGGTCACATAATTTTAGTTCTTTTAGATCAAAAGGTTGTCAGTCTTTTTCTCCACTTAAGACTCTAGAAAATGTAAATGTTTCAAAATCTAAAAATATTGTAAAATTAAGTTTTTTAGCAAAGTCTTTTCTTTATAATCAAGTTAGAATAATGGTAGGAACTTTAAAAGACGTTGGAACAGGATTAATTTCTGTAGAAGATATGAAAAAAATTATAAATAGAAAAAATAGAAAATATGCAGGAGCAACTGCTCCTTCAAAAGGACTTATTCTTAAAAGGGTTTCTTATTAATTCTTACTTACAAATTTTATTATATTCTAAAATAAAGGTTTCATAAATTTTCTGTAATGCAACTAAATCTTTAATAAAGACATTTTCATTTACTTTGTGCATTGTTTTTCCTACGGCTCCGAACTCAATGACTGGACAAATATCTTTAATAAATCGCGCATCTGATGTTCCGCCTGTAGTAGATAAAGAAGGAGTTTTTCCCGTTACCTTTTTAACAGATTTAACAAAATTTTTAACAAACTCGTCAGGCTGAGTATAAAAAGGTTTGTTGTTAGAAATAATCTTAATAGAAAAAAGGCAGTCATACTTTCCACAAATTCTTTTAATTTTTTCTAAAATCTCTTTATCATTATATCTAGTATTATATCTAATATTAAGACTAATTTCAGAAGAAGAGGGTATTACGTTGCTGGCTTTATTACCAGTATCAATGGATGTAATTTCAAGGTTTGATATAGGGAAGTTTCTTGAGACTTTATTTAATTTCAAATTATTTAAATCGTTACTAATTTTTCCTACAGCATAAAGAGGATTTTTTGCTAAATGAGGATATGCAACATGTCCTGGACTTCCTATTATTTTGATTTTTAATGATAGGCTTCCTCTTCTTCCTATTTTTACCATTTCTCCTATAAAATTTGGATTAGTAGGTTCTCCTACTATACAATGATCTATTTTTATTTTATTTCTTTTTAACCACGATACAATTTTTATAGTTCCATTCTCTGCAACTCCTTCTTCATCACCTGTAATCATCAAAGCTAAGGAAAAATTTAATTTATGTTTTTTTAAAACATTTTCACAAGCATTTACCCAAGCCGCAATTGCTCCTTTCATATCTGAAGCACCTCTTCCATAAATTTTATCTTTAGTAGTTTTTCCTTCAAATGGATGATATTTCCAATCCTCAAGTTTGCCAGGAGGAACAACGTCAGTATGTCCAGCGAAACATAAAACTTTTGTATTCTTTTCTTTTTTTTTAGTAACCGAAAACAAATTTAAAACTTTTTCGCTATTTTTTGACTCAAACAGTAATTCGGTATTAATAAATCCTAATTTATTTAATTTTTTTTTGAGCACATTAATTGCACCGTCATCCAACGGTGTAATAGATTTTCTTTCTATCAAGCTTTTAGTAAAGTCTACAAGTTTTGTTTTCATAATTTAATATATAGTTTATAATTGAATAAATTGCTTTAAATATTTCAAATTAAACAAAAAAAAATGATATGAAAAAAATATTATTGCTAGGAAGTGGAGAACTTGGAAAAGAACTTGTTATAAGTGCACAAAGGTTAGGCTGCCATATAATAGCCTGTGACTCTTATGCAGAAGCTCCAGCAATGCAATTAGCTCATTCATCCTTGGTTTTTAATATGTTAGATGGAGAAAAGCTAAAGAATGCTGTAGATGAAGTAAAACCTGATTTCATTGTACCAGAAATTGAGGCAATAAGAACAGAAGAACTATTAGAACTAGAAGCTAAAGGTTATAATGTAGTTCCTTCAGCAAGAGCTGTTAACTTAACTATGAATAGAGATGAAATTAGGGATAGAGCAAGAGACCTTGGCATAAAAACAGCAAATTACAGGTATGCTAAAAATTTAGAAGAACTTTCAGGTGCAATTAGAGACATAGGTTTTCCATGCATTGTTAAGCCTGTAATGTCTTCTTCTGGAAAAGGACAAACACTAATTAAGGATGAAACAGAAATTGATTATGCATGGGAAAAAGCTAGAAATAATATGAGGGGAGATAGAGTTAAAGTTATAGTAGAAGAATTTATAAATTTTAAGTCCGAAATAACTTTGCTTACTATTAGACAGAAAAAAGCAGAAACTTTATTTTGCTCACCGATCGGACATAAGCAAGAAAATGGTGATTATATAGAAAGTTGGCAACCCTTTTACATTGATCCAGGACTTCTCAAAGATGCAGAACATATATCTAAGTTAATTACAGATGATTTAGGAGGCTACGGTGTTTTTGGAGTAGAGTTTTTTGTTTTAGAAAACAAAGTTATTTTTAGTGAATTAAGTCCAAGGCCACATGATACTGGAATGGTAACTATGTTTACACAAAACCTAAACGAATTTGATTTACATTTGAGAGCTTTACTCAGACTTCCAATACCTAATATTTTATTACTTAGAAAAGGTTACAGTACTGTTATTAAAGCTGGTGAAGAAATATCTAAAAATACAAATTATGAAATAGTAGGCTTAGATAAAGCTCTAAGACTTAATAACGTGGATGTTAGAATATTTGGAAAACATCAAGCATGGCCAGGTAGAAGATTAGGCGTCATTCTATCTAGTGATAAGGAAAATGGCTTGTCAGCCAAAAAATTTATTAACGTGGTAAAAAAATAAAACAATATTATGAGTTTTTATAAATTTTTTTTTCATTCAAATTATAATTATTTTTTTTCAAAAAATGTTATTAGTAACGAATATACTGTAAAGTTGTGTAATTATAATACAGTATTGGATTATGTTATCTTAAAACTTAATCTGAATATCAGATTTAAAAGGATGCCAGGTCAGACGAATACAGTGAAAGCTTCTGCAGGAACATTAATAAATGAATTATTGGTTGTTTAAAAGCGAACCCTCCAGCTGGTCTTGGGAAAATCAACTTAATTCAGGTGATAAGGGAGAAGGTTGGGACGGAGTCCGCAACTATCAAGCCTCTAATAATATGAAAAAAATGAAATTAGGGGATCTAGGGTTCTTCTATCATTCAGTAACCGAAAAACAGATAGTTGGTATAGTGGAAGTTATAAAAGAATATCATCCTGACCCTACAGACGATAAGAAAAGATTTGGTATGGTTAGGGTAAAAGCATTAAATAGTTTGCCTTTACCAGTTTCTTTAGACAAAATAAAAGGTAATGATAAATTAAATAACTTTCAAATGATAAAACAAAGCAGGTTATCAGTTGTGCCAGTCACCAGGCTAGAGTGGGAAGAAATTTGTAAAATGGCTAATTTAAAAAATTACTAATTGTATTATAATATTTATATGGAGATATTATAAATGAGTGACATATATAAAATACCTGAAAACTATAGTTCAGAAGCATCAATGGATAAAGAAAAATACATGCAAATGTATAGCGAATCAATAAATGAACCAGAAGCTTTTTGGGAAAAAAATGCTAAACGTATCAACTGGATAAAAAATTTTTCAAAGGTTAAAGACGTAAGTTTTGATAAAGATAAGCTTTATATAAAGTGGTTTGAAGATGGAACTTTAAATGTTACAGCTAATTGTATTGATAGACATCTCAAAGATAAGGCAGACAAGATAGCGCTGCTTTGGCAAGGAGATGATCCTGATGAGGTTAAAAAAATAACATACGCATCTCTGCTTTCTGAAGTTAGTCTAATGTCTAATATTCTATTAAAATATGAAGTAAAAAAAGGAGATAGGGTAACTATTTACATGCCAATGATTCCTGAGGCAGTCTTTGCGATGTTAGCGTGCGCTAGAATTGGAGCTATTCACTCTGTAGTATTCGGAGGTTTTTCTCCGGACTCTTTGGCAGATAGAATTAAAGATTGTAATTCTGACTTTGTAATTACAGCTGATGAGTCAATTAGAGGTGGAAGAATGTTCCCCCTGAAAAAAAATGTAGACGAAGCAATCAACAAGGTAAGTGGAGTTAGGAATGTCTTAGTTGTAAAAAGAACTGGAAATAATGTCCCTTTCGACCCTAAAAGAGATTTATGGTGGCACGAAGAAAAAAATAAAGTTGATAATTTTTGTAAGCCAACTGAAGTAAATGCTGAAGATCCTTTATTTATATTATATACATCTGGATCTACTGGAAGACCAAAAGGAGTTTTACATACATCAGGCGGTTATTTAGTGTATGCTTCTATGACTCATGAGTATGTCTTTAATTATAAAGAAAATGACATATATTGGTGTACTGCTGATATTGGCTGGATAACAGGCCATTCTTATATTGTTTATGGACCTCTGTGTAACGGTGCAACAACATTAATTTATGAGGGATTGCCTAATTATCCAGATGCATCTAGGTTTTGGGAAATTTGTGATAAACATAATGTAAACATTTTTTATACAGCACCTACAGCTTTGAGAGCAATTATGAGAGAGGGTGATGATTATGTAAAAAAAGCATCTCGTGAAAGTTTAAAGGTTCTAGGGACTGTGGGTGAACCAATCAATCCAGAAGCTTGGAAATGGTATTTTGATATAGTAGGAGAAGGAAGATGTCCCATAGTAGATACATGGTGGCAAACCGAAACAGGGGGAATTTTAATCTCACCTTTGCCAGGAGTAATAGATATGAAGCCTGGCTCTGCTTCTATTCCTTTTTTTGGAATTCAACCCGCTATAGTAGATAAACAATCTACTGTTTTAGAAGGCGTGGCTGAGGGAAACCTAGTAATTACTGACAGTTGGCCTGGACAAATGAGAACAGTATATGGCGACCATCAAAGATTTATAGATACATACTTTTCAACTTTTGAGAATGTATATTTTACAGGTGATGGTGCTAAAAGAGACGAAGATGGTTTTTATTGGATAACAGGTAGGGTTGATGATGTGATAAATGTATCTGGACATAGATTAGGTACAGCAGAAATAGAAAGTGCCCTTGTATCTCACAAATCAGTAGCAGAGGCTGCAGTAGTAGGGTTTCCTCATGAAATTAAAGGTCAAGGAATATACGCTTATGTAACATTGAGGGCAGGATATGAAGAAAGCGAACAATTACGTTTAGAATTAATTAGTACGGTAAGTTCTCTGATAAGTCCTATAGCAAAACCAGAATTCATACAATGGGCCCCAAATTTACCTAAAACCAGATCAGGGAAAATAATGAGAAGAATCTTAAGGAAGATTGCAGCTAATGAAATTTCTGATCTAGGTGATACTTCAACTTTAGCCGACCCTAGCGCGGTAAAGGAACTAATAGATAATAGAATAACCACTTAGATTTAGGAGATAAATATGGAATTAAACTATTTAAAAGCCTATCTTTCTGGAGAAATCCACACTGGATGGAGAGATAATATCAAAGATAAAGTATTGAAACTAGAGTTACCTGTTAACTTATTATCGCCTGTCACAAACCACACTGTAAGTGATGATTGTGGAATAGAAATATTAGGAGAAGAAAATAAAAAATTTTGGCATGACTATAAAGGTGCCAGCATTAATTCAATAAGAACTAAAAGCATGATAGAAAAATCAGATATAGTAATTGTAAAGTTTGGCGATAAATATAGACAATGGAACGCTGCTTTTGATGCAGGAATGGCAGTTACCCTGGGGAAGTCTTTAATCACGCTACACGACGAGAGCTTAGATCATGCTTTAAAAGAAATAGATGCTGCTTCAAGTGCTGTATGCAGGAATGAGGATCAAGTAATAAATACTCTTAAGTATGTTACCAGTAATACATAAAAAAATTTTTATGTTTTAAATATTTAAAAGTCTGAGACTTTTCCTTTTACCTCCCAATCGCCATATCTTGTGGGCTCAGGCCCTTTTGGCCCTCCTATCTCTTTAGGGATATTTTTTTTTATTTTCTTTCGGCTTTTATTTATTTTTTTTTTTTCTTCATTTATGTTCATATTATAAATTTATATGAAAAAAAATGATAAATCTAGAATTATAGTAATAAAAGGAGTAGCAATGCATTTGAAAGGTACTCCATTAAAAAAAATCAATGACTTTTATAATTTAGTTTTTGAAAAATATTCATTTGATCAAAAAGATATTGCTTTTGTAAATTATTTCACGAATATTTGTATTCGAAATAGAGGGCCGATAGAAACAATATTAAATCAATATATTAAAAGAAAGTTATCAAAAGCCGCTATGCCAGCTAAAGCAGCAATTATGTTTGGCATAGCTCAAATAGTTTTTTCAAAAATACCTTCATATGCTGCAGTAAACAGTACAGTTAATCTTTTTGTTGGAAATATTTACAGGTGGAGAAAATTAGCTAATGCAGTTTTAAGAAAAATAACTAAAGACGAAAAAAAATTAAAAGAAATTGAAAAAAATCTTTCAATCTTTGTTCCAACGTGGATTTATAAAGAATGGATAAAGAGATTCGGATCAAAAAATACACTTAAAATGCTCAAAATTTATAAGAAAGAACCTAGCTTAGATATAAGAGTGAAAAGAAACTTGAACTTTTGGGTTGAAGAACTGGGAGGCATAAAATTAGGAAAATCAACTGTTAGACTAATGCATAAGGGAAAGATAGCAAATTTAAAAGGTTATAAAGAAGGAAAATGGTGGATACAGGATTTTGCAGCACAGATCCCAGTTATTTTAATGGGCGATATAAGGGGGAAGAAAATTTTAGATTTATGTGCCTCCCCCGGAGGAAAAACAGCACAGATGTTGAGTGAAGGAGCAATTGTAACTGCTTTAGATATTTCAAAAGAAAGGATTCAATTACTCTCTAAAAATATTCAAAGAGTAGGTCTGTCAAAAAATTTGAAATTAGTAGAAGATGACTTGTTAGCATATGAGCCACAGTCAAAGTCCGACATAGTCTTATTAGATGCTCCCTGCACAGGCACAGGAACGTTTAGAAAAAACCCAGACGTAGTCTGGATCAAAAATAAAACTGATGTGAAAGAAAATGCAAACTATCAAAAAAATTTAATAATTCAAGCACTAAATTTTTTAAAGAAAGACGGGTTTCTGATTTATAGTAATTGTTCATTACAATATGAAGAAGGAGAAGACATCATAAAAGATTTAAGCAATCAAAAGTTAATATATGTGGATAAGATATCTAATTCAGAACTATTAGACTATCCTAAAGAAATAATTAATAAAGGATTGATAAGAACTCTTCCTTTTATGTATACTGATGGAATGGATGGTTTTTTTGTGGCAAGAATAAAAAAAGCTATTTAATTATTATGAAAGAATTTAAAAAATCACCTAAAATAGCTGCATCAATATTGTCAGCGGATTTCTCTATGCTCGGCAAAGAAGTAAAGGCAGTTGATAAAGCTGGCTCTGACATTATTCATATAGATGTAATGGATGGAGTTTTTGTTCCAAATATTACATTTGGAGCTGATGTAGTAAAAAGTATCAGAAAATTCAGTAATAAGCTTTTTGATGTGCACTTAATGATTGAAAATCCTGGAAACTATGTTGATAGCTTTTATAAAGCAGGAGCAGATATAATTACGATCCATGTTGAAGCAGAAAGTCACCCTATAAGAACTCTAGAATATATTAAAAGTTTGGGTATTAAAGCAGGTATTTCTATTAATCCTGCAACTAGTGAAGAAAGTTTAAAGTATTTATTAGATTATTGTGATCTCATTTTGGTTATGTTAGTTAATCCGGGTTTTGGAGGGCAAAAGACAATGAAGTCACAAATAATAAAACTTCGTAATATATGTGAAATGATACAAAAAAAACATAAAAATATATTGCTTGAAGTTGATGGGGGTGTAAACGTTAAAAATTTTAATACCCTAACAAATTCTGGAGCAGACATATTGGTAGCAGGAAGTTCAATATTCGAAGGAGGTAATCGTAAGTACAAAAGAAATATTCTGAATTTAAGAAACTCTTGGAAAAAAAGTGCTAATAATAAAAAAACTTTTTAGAAGAATAATATTAAACAATTCTATTTACGATTTTTACCTATCAAAAAACAATCAAGAAAAAATTCTTATAACTCCACAGGATCCTTGGCCCGGGGATGCTTCAATAGGAGAAAGTATATTTCAAGGTGACTTTAATTTATCTAATAAAAAAAAAGAAATCTTATCACAAAAATTACTTTGGAAAATAAACAGTAATAAAGATTTTTGGATGGAGGAGATACATACTTTTAGCTGGTTAAGACATTTAAAAGCTAGATCGGGTCCTTTAGCCAGAAAGCATGCTAGAAAATTAATACTAGAATGGTTAACAAAAAATAGTAGATGGAATGAAAGTACATGGAAATTAGATATATTAGCTAGAAGAATAACAGCCTGGACAACAAATTTAAGTTTTTTATTAGCAGAAAAAGATGAAGAGTTTGCGGACATATTGAAGTTAAATTTACATAAGCAGATTAAGCATTTAAATATTTTTACGACTAAAAATTCTCTTAAAAAACTAGACAAAATATATGAGAAGGAAAATAGTTCTATTAAAAAATTTAAGATTTTAAGAGGACTACTCATAAGTGGTGTATGTTTTGAAGGTGGTGAAGTTTCTTATAAAAAAAGCTTAAATCTTCTTGAAGAAGCTATTTCTAAAGATTTTAATGAGGATGGAGTTCATATTAGTAGATTACCTTCTGCTCAGTTGTCGGTTTTAGGAGATTTAGTTACTATGCGTGATATAATCATTTCTGCAAAATATGATGTGCCTGAATTTTTATCTAAACAAATTACAAAATCCTCTCACAGCCTAAGATTCTTTAGAGTTCTAGATGGAACGTTATCTGTATTTAATGGATCTAAGAGAGAGAGTAAGTTTGTAATAGATAAAATTCTTAATGTTGCTGATGGTAAAGTAAGAGGAAAAGGTCCACTAACGCTTGCTAGTAGTGGCTATATAAAACTTTTAGTACCTAATGCATGTATAGTTTTAGACTCACTTTCTTCAAAAAATGATATTTATTCAACAGCTGCACATGCAATGGAAGTTTATGTAGGAAAATATAGATTGTTAGGGTCTTGTGGTAGTTCTTTCTCTAAAAACAAAGAATGGAAAAAAATTTTAAAGTCTACAGCTGCGCATTCTGCAGTCACCCTTGAAGATTCAAACACATTTTCTGGAAAAGATAGACGACAAAAGTCATTTACTAAGAGATATACTCGCAATGGATCCGAGATTGTTGAACTAATACATTATGGTTATTACGGTAGATATGATAGCATTTGTTCCAGAAAAGTAGAGCTGGGGAATGATGGAAAAAATATTGCAGGATTAGACAAAATAGAAAGTAAAAAAATAATTAAATTTTCCATTAGATTCCATCTTTCTACAGATATAAAAGTCTCCTTATCATTAGATAAACAATCTGTAGTTTTGGCTACAAAAGATCAGGGATGGAGATTTTTGTTTGAAGGAGAAGCTAAATTAACTTTAGATCCTAGCATTTTTATAGAAGATGACGGAAGCGTAAAAAATACTTTACAAATAGTACTGAGTGGTTCCACTAAAAAGCCCCAAACAAATATTTTATGGGGATTTAAAAGAATTTCTTAAAATATTAATTTAAAATACAACCCGCAACTGAAAGGCCTACCCCAAAACCCATTAAACAAACCTTTTTATTATTCGGGAACTTTCCCTTTTTTTTAAGGTTGCTAATTGCTATAGGAATAGTTGCTGAAACTGTATTACCAAAATTTTCAATATCCATAAACCATTGTGAGTCCGCTATTTTAAGCTTTTTTTTCAATTTATTTAATACTACAGCGCTGGCCTGGTGAAACAAAAATAAACTAATATCTTTTTGAGAGAGTGATGCTTTTTCAAGGAGTTCCTTTGTTGCTATTGGCACCAGGTCAAGAGAAAACTTTAAAACTTCAGGCCCATTCATATAGAGCTTAGCAGTATTATTTTCATTTTCTACCATTAAGTGTTTTCCGCCTGAACCATCTGTTTTAAATATAAAAGGTCCAATTCTGTTATTGTCGCTTTTCTCTACTATAGTAGCAGCTGCTGCGTCACTGAATATAGGACGGCATGTACGATCATTTTTTGATATGTATTTGGAATAATGATCTGTGCAAATAATCAATATTCTATCCGCCATATTATTATTAATCAAAGATGATGCTAAAGATAAAGAATACACAAAACCAGAGCAGCCTTGGTTTATATCGAATGCAAGTGAGTTTTTTGTAATTCCCAGTTTATCCTGGATTAAACAAGCCCTTGTTGGTAAAGGATTAGATGGAGATTGACTTACATACAACACACCATCAATTTTTTTATTATTAGAATTTTCTATACATGTTTTTGCAGCTTCAAAGCTTAGACCTTCAGGTGTCTCATTTTCATCTAGTATGTGTCTTTTTTTAATTCCTGTTTTCAAAAATAGTTTCTCAAAATTCCAATTCGAATTTTCAATGCAGAGATCTTTCAGACTTTCCTCTTTATTTCCTAACAGATAATGAATTGATGCTATTCTTGTCATTTTTATATAATATTTATAAAAATTGTAACATAATAGTAATTTAATTAAAAAACTTTAACTTCATGCAGGTTTTAATTTCATTTTTTAATAATAATATATTCCTGTTGTCAGCAATTAGCACACTAATTACTACCATTGTGTCTTTCAAATTTTTATTGCCATTATTTATTCGTTTTAAGTTTTTAGATCAGCCAACTTCAAGATCAAATCATAAAGTTGCTATTCCTTTAGGAGGAGGTCTAGTAATAATACCTTTAATTATCTTTAATACTTTTTTGTTTAATTACGATTGGGCTGTCGTAAATATTATAATTATTTTCTTATTGTTTTTAGTATCACTTATAGATGACTTACAAAATATAAAAGCTTCAGTAAGACTTGGTATGCATTTATTTTGTGTAACTATATACATTTATTTTAATTTGATAAATGAAATAGACTCTTACCTTTACTTGAGCAAAAGTTATGAGAAGCTTATTATTTGTATTTTTTTAATTCTAGCTCTTTCTTGGTTTATAAACGCATTTAATTTTATGGATGGAATTGATGGAATTACTTCCATTCAGGTAATTTTTCTAACTACTTCTATAATCTTTCTAAATTATATCCTAGGATTTAACAATAGCATATTACATTATGCTTTAATAGGAGCTAGCATTGGATTTTTAATTTTTAATTGGAGCCCAGCTAGCATATTTCTAGGTGACTCGGGCAGTATTCCTCTAGGATTTTTTATGACCCACTTTCTTTTGGATTTTGCTTTGAAAGGATTCTGGGTAGCGTCTTTAATTTTACCAATGTATTATATTCTTGATACCACTATTACTTTAATAATAAGAATATTAAATAAAGAAGAATTTTGGAAAGCCCACAGTCAACACTTTTACCAGAAGTTTGTAAGAAGCGGAAAAACACACTCTCAAGTATGCATTTATGTTATAATTTTATCTTTAGGTTTGTTTTTATTTGCGTTATCTTCTGTAATATTTAAAAATAATATTATCTTTTTATTACTGTCTTTTTTTTGGTGCGTATACTTTCTTTACAATTTTTCAATAAATAAAAAAATAAATACGTTATGAGTAACCTTATAAATATTAGATTCTTAGTAGTGCTATTTATAGACTTTATAATAGGAGGTGTATCCATAAATTTCTCTAGTTATATTAGACTGGGAAGTATTTATTCTGTTAGCTCATATGAAACTCTCATTGCTGCATTTATAGTTCCCTCTATTTTTTTATTTTTTAAAATTTATAAGACTTCATGGAGATATTTTTCACTTTTAGATATGTGGAGTTTAATCAGAATATGTATGGTTGCAAATATATTTATTTTTATTTGCATATTTATACTTAATAGACTTGATATGACTCCAAGGCTTGTAATAGTATTAAATTTTTTTACACTTGCAATATTGGCTTGCGCTACAAGAATAATATATAGAAGCGTATTTGAAAAATTCTTTCTTGATGCTAATTCAAAAAATAAAGAAGTTATTCCAGTTTTACTGGTTGGGTCTGAAGAAAATGCAGATGCATTTATTAGAGGTACTGAAAGGAATAACAGTTTATACAAAGCTTTAGGAATAATAAGTCAGAGTAATATTATTGAAAAAAACTATTTAATTAGAGGAACACCTATTCTGGGAAATATAAACAGTATTAATGATGTAGTTAATAAATTATTAAAAAAAAATATATTGCCGCAAAGACTTGTTTTAGTATCCGATAATATTAAAGCTGAAGAAATGTCAGAACTTATGCAGCTATCTGATAAACATGGCATGAAATTAGGCAGAGCACCATCTCCTAGTGAAGTTTTAGATAGAAATAGTAACAACTCTCTAATTAGAGAAGTAAGTCTAGAGGACTTGTTGGGCAGAAGACAAAATAGACTAGATACCAGTTTAACATCAAGGCTCATAAAAAATAATGTAATATTAATTACTGGAGCAGGTGGCAGTATAGGAAAAAGTCTATCAAAAAAAATATCTACCTTTAATCCAACCAAAATAATTATGATTGATGTGAGTGAGAATTCAATTTATAAACTAAAATCAAACTTTGAGTCTACAAATAGTAAAGTTAAGAATATATTTCTTTGTTCAAATATTAGGAATAAATTTGAAATGGAAAAAGTTTTTATAAAGTATAAGCCAGACGTTGTTTTCCATGCTGGAGCTCTAAAACATGTTACTATTTGTGAGGAAAATATTACTGAAGCTATAAGAACAAATGTCCTTGCAACTTCTATGTTATCAAATCTAGCAGAAAAGTATTCCTGCAAATGCTTTGTTTTGATATCAACAGATAAGGCAGTAGAACCTACTAGTGTAATGGGTTTTACTAAAAAGCTTGCTGAAATAATTGTTAAGTCTAAGGATAACTTACATGAAAGATCTCCTAGATTTGTAGTAGTAAGGTTTGGCAATGTTTTAGGGTCTACAGGTTCAGTAGTACCTCTCTTTAGAAAACAGCTTAGTGAGGGCGGCCCACTAACAGTTACGGATAAAAACGCTACAAGATTTTTCATGACAATTGACGAAGCAGTAGATTTAGTTATTCATGCTTCTGCAGAAAGCACCTTAAAACCAGAAACGACTAAAGGGTGCGTTAATGTTTTAAATATGGGAGCATCTATTAAGATTGATGATCTAGCTAAACAAATTATAAGACTTTCCGGTATGACACCAGAAAAAGATATAAAGATTCGTTATACAGGTCTTAAAAAAGGAGAAAAGCTATATGAAAAACTTTATGCGGATAATGAGAGAAAGATTAATGAGGGAAAAGAGGGATATTTTTTGGTAAATAGTGATAGTTTTGAAAGGCTAAATATTAATAAATTAATAGTAAATCTTAGCATACTATGCGATAAGGAAGATATAGATGTACATAAGAAATTATTTAATATTTTAGATTCTAAGTGAAAAATATTTTAAAAGTAAATAAGTGTTTAATTTCGGTATC
>JAYYAX010000052.1:0-23432 GCA_036042925.1 Pseudomonadota bacterium | reverse complement strand
TATTTTTTTCACTTTTTAAAGACTTCATGACCTCTTCAACTGCAATCACAGATTTTTCTCGACCTACGAAAAGTGGAACTATCATATCAGGGAAAATAACAATATCTCTTAAAGGTAGTAAAGGTAATTTCATAATCTTCTCCTTCTATATATACGTGATAACTTGAAATAAAGATTTCAAGATCTTAAATTATGCACTTGTTTCTATTTCTTTCTTATTTTTTGCATATGCAATTATTGGCTTAGATTTACCAATGACTACATCTTCATTAAGAACCACCTCGTTAATGTTACTATCAGATGGTATTTCATACATACTGTCTAAAAGAATTTCTTCTAAAATTGATCTCAGTCCTCTAGCACCAGTTTTTCTGCTAATTGCCTTCTTTGCAATAGATGATAAAGCTTCTTTGGTAAAAGTGAGCTTAACATTTTCCAAATCATAAATTTTCTTGTATTGCTTGATAAGTGCATTTCTAGGAACAGTTAAAATTTCTACCAAAGCTTTTTCATCTAAATCATCTAAAGATGCTAAAATTGGCAACCTTCCTATAAATTCAGGAATTAATCCGAATTTAAGTAAATCTTCTGGCTCAACATCGCTTAATAAATCAGAAAATTTTCTATTATCTGAAACATTCACATTAGCACTAAAGCCAATTCCAGTCTCCACTCCTCTTTTTGATATTATTTTTTCTAAACCACTAAATGCCCCACCGCATATAAATAAAATATTAGAGGTATTAACATTTAGAAACTCCTGTTGTGGATGTTTTCTACCACCCTGAGGAGGAATACTTGCAACAGTCCCTTCCATAATTTTTAGAAGAGCTTGTTGTACTCCCTCTCCAGAAACATCTCTTGTAATGGAAGGGTTATCTGATTTTCTGCTTATTTTATCAATTTCATCAATATAAATAATTCCTTTTTCAGCTCTTTCTATATTATAGTCTGCTGCTTGAACTAGTTTCAAAATAATATTTTCTACATCCTCTCCTACATACCCTGCTTCTGTAAGACTGGTAGCATCAGCCATAGTAAATGGAACATCAAGAATTCTAGCTAGTGTTTGTGCCAATAATGTCTTTCCTGATCCTGTAGGGCCTATTAAGAGAATATTAGACTTAGACAGCTCTACATCCCCCTTATTTTTTGTAAAATTAATTCTTTTATAATGATTATGAACAGCTACAGAAAGTACTTTTTTAGCCTTATGCTGTCCTATAACGTAGTCATTTAAAACTCTATTTATTTCAACAGGACTTGGAATACCATCAATTTTTTGATTATTTGTTTTGTTTTCTTCTTTAATAATGTCCATACATAGTTCAACGCATTCATCACAAATAAAAACAGTAGGACCAGCTATAAGTTTTTTTACTTCATGCTGACTTTTACCACAAAATGAACAATAAAGGGTATTTTTGTTATTTGATTTCTCTTTAGTCATTATTTACACAATATACAATACAAAGCACTTAACTTCAACTAAACTTCATTTGATTTCTGTCATCAATTATTTCGTCAATAATTCCAAATTTTTTTGCATCTTGTGGATTTAAAAAGTGATCCCTTTCTAAGGTTTTCCTAATCATATCGATTTTTTGCTTAGTATGTTTTTCATAAATTTTATTTAATTTTTCTTTCATTTCTAAAATCTCTTTTGCATGTATTTCTATATCCGTTGCCTGTCCAGAAAAACCTCCTGAAGGCTGATGCAACATAATCCTTGAATGAGGAAGAGCAAATCTCATGCCAGTTGCACCAGCTGCTAGCATTAAAGATCCCATAGAAGCAGCTTGACCTACGCATAGGGTAGAAACTTTTGGTTTTATATATTGCATAGTGTCATAAACTCCTAATCCTGCTGTCACCAATCCCCCAGGACTATTAATATAAAAAAATATGTCTTTTTTTGGATTTTCTGATTCTAAAAATAATAATTGCGCAATTAGTAAACTAGCAACATCATCAGTTACAGGACCGGTTAAAAATATAATTCTTTCTTTCAATAATCTAGAGAAAATATCATAGGCTCTTTCCCCACGATTAGACTGCTCCACTACCATGGGTATCAAAGAACTTCCATAGAAATTATCTTTCATTGCATTAATCCTTTCTTAATTTTAATTGCTGACCATATTTTTTTCAATCTCAATTATTTTTGAATTTAATTCCTCTGAACTTACCTTTTCTTCTTTTAATTCTGCTTTTTCTAATATGAGCTTTATAACTTTATTTTCAAAAATCGGACTTTTTAGTGAATTCATTTGTGATGGATTATTTTTGTAAAATTCAACTATTTGCTTTTCTTTTCCAGGGTATTGCATACAGATTCTTGCTAACTCAGTTTCCATTTCTTGGTTGGTAACATTAATTTTATACTTTATGCCAATCTCCGATAATACTATTCCAATTTTAACCTTATTTTCTGCCTCTAATTGCATTTTTTTATTATTCTTTTCATCTTTATTTTTTTCTTGCATACTTTTTTTTATTATTTCCTCTTCTCTTGACACAAGAGTTGGAGGTAATTCAAACTTATAATCAGAAATAATTTTTTTTATAACTTGATTTTTAAGTATTGCAAAACTGAGCTCTTCAGAATAACGAGTTAGCTCTTTTTTTATTTTTTCTTTTAATTCGCTTACATTCTTAACTCCCATCTTAGAAGCTAATTCATTATCATCTTTTAATGGCTTTGGAACTGATATTTCATTAACAATAATATTAAATTTTGCTTTTTTCTCTCTAAGATTTTCAACATGATAATTTTTTGGAAAGGTAAGATTTAGTACAAATTCATCTTTAGCTTTTTTACCAATTAAATTCTTTTCAAATTCAGGTAAATAGGAATTATTTCCCAAATCAATAATTTGATTTTCAGCAGTTCCACCTTCAAACTGATCTGTACCTACAAAACCTTTATAACTAATCAGCAATCTATCATTATTTTTAGCAAGTCTATCGCCGGAAGCTTTATCAAAAACTTTATTATCATTATGAAGTTTTTTAACAACATTACTAATGTCATCTTGAGAAATAGTGGAGACATATTTTTTTAATTTCATCTCGCTAAATTCATATAGTTTGAAGTCTGGTAAAATTTCAAAGTGAAATTCTGCTTCCAAATCAACATTTTCTTTTAATTCACTCAATAGTTTAACACTTGGCTGAAAAGCTAATCTATAACTGTTACTTTTAAAATTTTTGTTACCTTCCTCTTGTATTAATTTTTCAGTAGTTTTATTTAAAATTTCTTTAAAATATTTATTTCTAACAAAAGACAAAGGTACTTTTCCAGGCCTAAATCCTGGAATTTTTAAAGATTTAGATAAATTTTCGTATTCAATTTCCATATTTTGCTTAATTTTCTGATAAGGAACCTTTACCTTAAAAGACTTTTGTAAAATAGACTTTTTGTTATTTTTTTCGGTCATAAAAAAGATATAACAGATTATAATCCTAATTATAATATAAATTTATTAAAAATTAATAATTATGAAATATTAGTTTAATAGCAAGGCCATCTTTGGCTAATAGCCTTAGAAGCATGTAACCACGCAATTTGATTATCAAAATGGGGAAATTTTTTAGAGTAATTAATAATTTCGTTAATAAGTTCCTTTGTTGATTTTACATCAGATAAATCTGCATAGGTCATTGAGTTTTCGGAAGAAATTTCTTCTTTTTTTGCTGAAATACACCTTTGATTTAGAGTAGTTGACAAAGAAATAATAAAATTCATACAAGTTTTGTATTGGTTTCTGCCTTTAAGCATGTTTTCTTGTGTTTCTTTTTCCGGAGAAAATCTTTGCTGTGTAATTTTACACGCCTCTATTATGTAAGCAAATGAAAAATCCAAAAAATTTTCTGCATACGAAGTAGAAATATACGTAAGAAAAAATAAAGTTAATAATTTTTTTAACAAAAGTTTTTTCATATTTTTATGGTGCGGCTGGAGGGACTTGAACCCCCACGGATTTCTCCACCAGAACCTAAATCTGGCGTGTCTGCCAATTTCACCACAGCCGCAAAATTTAATTATAATATAAAATTAGCTACCCTATCAACAATAGAATTTAAATCAATCTCACTAATCTCATATATTTCATTAAGATCTCCTGATTGCCCAAAGTTATTTACTCCTAGAGGAATTATTTTTTGTCCTTTTACGGACCCTATCCAAGACAAAGAACTTGAATGACCGTCAATAATCGTCATTATTGGGGCACTAATATCTATTTGAGAAAGCTGTTTTTCAATAAAAGAAGTAGAGCCTACTTTCTTTGTTGACTGCAGCCAATCTTGGTAAAGTTTGTCTGGAGAAGAAACAACGAATAATCCAATTTGTAAGTTGTCGTCTGTCATTGCGTCTATAGCATTTAGAACTTCGCCTACTATCACACCTGTACAAATAAATAACAAATCTAATTTTTTTTCTGGTCTATGGAACCAATATCCTCCTTTGATTAAATCATTTTTTAGAGAATTACTAATTATTCTTTCAGGTTGTCTTAGTTTTTTAGTACTTAATCTAAAATAAACAGACTTTCCATTTTTAGCTTGTATATTATTAAGTGCCCAAAAAAATAAAAACGATAGTTCATCTGCATATGCTGGTTCATAATAATCTAAGTTTGGTTGAGCCATTCCAATATTAGGAGTAATTATCGATTGATGTGCACCTCCCTCATGCGATAAAGTAACCCCAGAAGGTGTTCCAACTAAAATAAATCTAGAGTCAATATAAGTGGCATAATTTAATGCATCTAATCCACGTCCTATAAAAGTATCATATATAGTTCCTACAGGTAGCAAACGTGTTCCAAATAAACTCTCTGATATTCCTAAAGAGCCAAGTAAAAGAAAAAAGTTATTTTCAGCAATTCCTAATTCTATATGTTGTCCTTTTGGGGAATATTTCCATTTCTGTGAGGAAGACACATTTTTTTCTTTAAAAATATCACTTTTTGGATTTCTGCTAAAGATGTCTCTTTGATTTACCCAACTACCCAAACTAGTAGATACTGTCACATCAGGTGATGTGGTGATTATCCGTTTTAAGTTGGAATTCTTAATCTTTCCAATTTCATTTAAAATATTCCCAAAAGCCTCTTGAGTGCTAAGATAACTTTTAAATTTTATACTTATTTCATTAATGTTGAGATGCTGATCAAAAAAATATCTTTTATTTGTGTTTTTATAAAACACATTTTTTGATAGAAAAGTTTTAAAACTTTCCTCTGAAATTTTTAATCCTTCTGTTTTATGCCATTCTCTTCCTTCTCTAATACTCATAGAGGATTGATAAATTTTAAACTGCTGTTTATTCATAATTCCTGAATGATTATCTTTATGTCCTGCTAGAGGAAGACCAAAACCTTTCACAGTGTAACAAATGAAGCAAGTAGGTTTCTTGCTTTTTTTACTTGCAGAGAAGACTTTACTTAGTTCTTCTAAATCATGTCCAGCTAAATTTGTCATTAATTCATGTAATACGTTATCCTCTAAAGTCTTTAAGAAATTAACGATATCAATATCTTTTCTAAAGTCATCTAGGAGTGCATTTCTCCAAGCATTTCCACCTTGAAAAGTGAGTGCAGAAAATAAGTCATTCGGACATTCGTCTATCCAGCGTAATATCTTTTTACCTCCTCTAACTTGCTTAAGCTTTTGTAGTTTTTTTCCATATTTTAATATTTTTACTTCCCATCCCATAAGACTGAAAAGATTTATAAGCTTTTCAAATAATTTTCCATGGATAATACCATCCAAAGATTGCCTGTTATAATCTATAATCCACCAGCAATTTATTAGGTCATGTTTTGCACCTTCAAGTAAAGCTTCATAAACATTTCCCTCGTCTAACTCTGCATCACCAAAAATAGAAATCATTTTTGACTCTAACTTATTTTCTAGAAAATCATTGCACAATAGATAATCTTGTACTAAGGAGCTGAAAATTGTCATCGCACCTCCCAATCCAACTGACCCTGTTGAAAAATCTACGTTACTAAAATCTTTAGTTATAGATGGATAAGCCTGAGCACCTCTCGCTTTTCTAAAGTTTTTTAAATTGTCTAAGGTTTGATTTCCTAATAAATATTGTATAGCGTGAAACACAGGACTAGCATGAGGTTTTATTGCGACTCTATCAAATTTGTTAAGAATTTTAAAGTAAAGTACTACCAGAATAGAAACTACAGAAGCACAAGATGCTTGATGCCCACCAACTTTTAGGTCGTCTTCTTTAGATCTTAAATAGTTTGCGTTATGAATAATATAATTAGATAACCACCCAACTTTTTTCTCAATTTCTTTTAAGTTTTTATATTCCATATAAAAATTTTAATTAAATTAACATAAGTAGCAAATAAATTCTCAAATTTTAGTATACAAACTACTATTTTTACTATACTTTCAATTTTCAAATAAATTAAAAAAATAAATTATGAAATATATAGTTAAAACTTTTAGTCTAATATTTACTTTACTAATTCTCGCAAATTGTGCCAGTCAGAGTGCTAAAATGGCTCATAAGATACAGTTTGATGAGAATAGCAATTTTTCTGACAAATCTTCTAATAATTGTAAAGTTGCTATAGAAAAAGGAAAAAACGAAGACTTTCTGTTTAATGGGAGAATGATTGGTACTCCTATAATTGGTTTAATAGGATTATTTTCAGCACCTTTGATACTTGCCGCGAATGTATCTTTAGACGTAAAGGATAGAATTGCAGCCTCTGATATGAGTGAAACTTGCGGAGGTAAGGCGATAGACAATACTAAAATAGCTCAGGATGTTGCAATAAATGGATCGCTAGGTTTTCTATTACAAGGAACGAACATTGCTGTTTATCCAGGTGGTGAAGAGGTTCCTGTAAGCACAGCTGCTGAAGCTGCAAGAAACTAATATTAAAGAATGTTTAAATTTGTTTCTAAATGCATATTGTTTATTTTCCTGACTTATAATGTAAATCCTAAGGATGCAATTACAATTAAAAAAGATGGTAATAAAATTCAATATGATCACGATATTATGCGTCCATACTTATCCAGTGACCAACTGGCCTTAGATACAGAAATTACCTATGCTAAAGCAATAAGATTACAGATGGGTGGGAATTGGAAGAAAACCGCTGAACTTTATGAAAAAATAGCGAATAGAGGTCATCCTACTGCACAGGTTCATTTAGGAAAGCAATATGTTCACGGAAATGGGGTAGAAATGAGTCTTATAAAAGCTTATAAATGGTTTTATTTGTCAGATACCTCAATTGGCAGACACTTCGTTAAAATCATAACAGAAGATATGACTGAAAAGGAAGTTGAGATAGCTAAAAAATTAATTAATGACTTCAAACCATCATATGATTAATCTAAAAACTTACAGAAATTGTCTATTTTTTCCCTTTCTGTAACTAAAGAATTTATTTTGTTTTTTTTGTTTTCATAGCCAATTGCCATTCCACAATGAACAGTAAAGTTTTTTTTCAATTTAAGAACTTCGTTTGCTTTTTTATAGACTAAACCCCAAGCAGCCTGAGGGCAACTATGCAATCCGTAACTTCTTGAAACCAAGCTTATATTTTGTAAAAACATTCCATAGTCTAACCAACTCATCCAGCCTAGATCCTTTTCAATTGAAAAGATCAACCCAACTGGCGCGTTAAAAAATCTATAATTTAGAGAATGAAATTCTAAGGTTTTTTTATAATCTCCTTTTTTAATCTTTAATATTTTGTACAAATCCCAACCAACTTTTCTCCTTCTATCTTGATAAGGGCTTCTGTACTTTTTCATATAATTTAACCTTTCAAGCTTAAGTTTATCATTATTATTTAAAAATTCTTCAGACATCTCGCATACAAATTTCTTTAAACTTTTTCCCATAAGTACATGCACATTCCAAGGCTGTGTATTACTACCACTAGGAGCTTGAGAAGCAACTTCTAATATTTTTCTAATTATACTTAATGGCACTTTTTTACTATTAAATGACCTTACGCTTTTTCTACTTTTTATGGCTTTAATTACATTCATAATATTTCCTTAAATTTTTTTCTTGATTAACTATAATTAATAAACATATCTTACTTAGCAGAGGAATAAAATATGAGCAAAGAAAATTTTCAATTTCAAGCAGAAGTAGGAAAAATTCTAAATATTGTAGCTAACTCTCTTTATAGCGAAAAAGAAATTTTTTTAAGAGAATATATATCTAATGCGTCTGATGCTTGTGATAAACTTAGGTATGAAAGACTACAAAACAAAGCTTTAGCTAATTCTGAGAAGTTTAAAATTTTAGTTAGCTTTAGTAAAAAAAACAAAACCCTTTCCATTATCGATAATGGCATTGGTATGGGGAAAGATGAGCTTATCAGTTCACTTGGGACAATCGCAAAATCAGGTACTGAAGATTTCATAAAAAAACTAGAAGCCAACAAAGAAAAGAACATAGACCAAATAGGAAAATTTGGGGTTGGGTTTTACTCCGGCTTTATGGTTGCGGAAAAAATAACAGTTGTTTCAAGAAAAGCTGGAGAAAAATCAAGTTGGGAGTGGTCATCTGATGGAAAAGGAGGTTTTCAAGTCAAAGCAAATGAAGCTCATATTAAAGGAACTAAGATCTGTCTAATGCTAAAAAATAAAGAAACCGAATTTTTAGAACAATTACGTTTAAATAGTATAATAAAAAAATATTCTGATCACATTACTCACCCTATATTTCTAGTTAACGAGGATGAAAAAGATAAAAAAGAAGAGCAAGCTAATCAGAGCCAAGCTCTATGGACTAAAAATAAAAAAGACATTAAAGAAGCAGATTATCATAATTTCTATTCACAGTCAGGTCTTAATTATGACAAACCTTGGAAAATTATACATAATCAAAATGAAGGAACCATTAATTTTACTAATTTATTATTTATACCAACTGAGAAACCGTTTGACCTGCTTCATGCAGATAAGAAAGTCAACGTTAAACTATATGTAAAAAGAGTATTTATTACTGATGATTGTGAAAATATAATACCAAAATATATGAGGTTTCTTTCAGGAATTATAGACTCAGAGGATATATCATTAAATATTAGTCGAGAAATGTTACAAAATGATCCAGTAATAGCTAAAATTAGAAATAACTTGATTAAAAAAGTAATATCTGAATTAGAAAAAGAGTTGAAAAAAAATAAAGAGAATTATAAAAAATTTTGGGAAAATTTTGGTTCAGTAATAAAAGAAGGTATTCATGAAGATTTTGCTAATAAAGAATCCATACTAAAATTATCTATGTTTCAAAGCAGTAAGCAAGAAGGATGGACAACCTTAGATGAATATATAACGAGAATGCAAACAAACCAGAAAGATATTTTTTATATTAGTGGAGAAAATAAAATGAGTCTAATGAAAAGTCCACAAATGGAAAGTTTTATTAAAAATAATATTGAAGTTTTATTTTTTACTGATCCTGTAGATGAATTTTGGCTTCCAAATATTGATAAATTCAATGATATAAAATTTAAATCAATTACCAAAGGAAATGTTGACCTGAATAACGAAAATGAAGAAAAAAATAAAAAAGACGAAACAAAAGAAGATTTTAAGAAATTAATAGCTTATTTAAAAAGTTTTTTTGGTAATAAAGTTAAAGATGTAAGAATTTCCAATCGATTGACAAGTAGTCCTGTTTGTTTTGTCGCAGATGAAAGTTCTATGGATATTCATTTAGAAAATATACTTAAAAAACATAAGCATTTAAATGAAATCAGCGCTAAAGTTTTAGAAATTAATCCTACACACTCTTTAATAAAATTTTTAAATAAGCTAGATACAGAAGATAAAAATAACCTATCAACAATTAAAGATATATCCAATTTGCTTTTAGATCAGGCTAAGCTACTGGAGGGAATTCCTCTAGATGATAGCAAGGACTTTTGTGACAAAGTTAATGACTTACTTCTAAAGAGTATAAAGTAGGTATTTTCATATAAACTGGGGCGACTGATGGGTCTCGAACCCACGGCCTCCGGTACCACAAACCAGCGCTCTAACCAACTGAGCTACAGTCGCCAAATGTTTTTACTACTACTTTTTTGTATTACAGTTATAATACTATATTGTTTGATGATCAAGAGGGAGTAAATAATGAAAAAAATAGAAGCAATTATAAAGCCATTCAAATTAGATGAAGTAAAGCAAGCCCTAAGTGACATAGATCTCAATGGCATGACCGTAACTGAGGTTAAAGGTTATGGAAGACAAAAAGGACATACTGAGTTATATAGAGGTGCAGAATACAACATAGATTTTTTACCTAAAATTAAAATTGAAATTGTTTTAGTTGATGAAAAACTTGAACAAGCAATAAAAATAATTCAAAAAGTTTCTAACACTGGAAAGATAGGTGATGGAAAAATATTCGTATTTAATGTGGAGAAAGCTATAAGAATCAGAACTGATGAGGAAAATGATAAAGCTATTTAAGTAAACAATTTTACTATTATAGTTGACATAAGCATTAAACATAATAATATGATAAAACGTTCAATCTACTAGTTAGATCGGAAGTAAGCTTATGCTGAAGGAACGCGGTAATTATGCTAAGAAATACATTTCAATATATTATAGACCCATACCGTAGAAATCAATAAGCTCTTTTTTTAATATAGACTATTTGGAGTAGTAAATGACTGAAAAAATTTTTAAAATGATAAAAGATAATGAAGTAAAATTTGTAGACTTTAGGTTCACAGATCCCAAAGGAAAGTGGCAACATACCGCACAGACTGTAGAAAGTGTTGACGAAGACTTATTAAATAATGGAATAATGTTTGATGGCTCTTCCATATCAGGATGGAAATCTATAAACGAATCAGATATGATTTTAAAGCCTGACCTAAATACAGCTGTTCTAGATCCTTTCACTGCTCAGCCACAGCTTATTATTTTTTGTAATGTAGTGGAACCTTCTACAGGTGAGATGTATTCAAGATGTCCTAGATCTACAGCAGTTAGGGCTACTGAATACCTTAAAAAAACTGGTATTGCTGATACAGCTTACTTTGGGCCAGAAGCAGAATTTTTTGTCTTTGACGATGTAAAATGGAATGTTTCAATGAACGATACATTTTATCAAGTTGACTCAGACGAAGGGCCTTACAATTCTGGTAATTCATTTGATGGAGGAAATATAGGTCATAGACCATCGGTAAAAGGTGGATACTTTCCTGTACCTCCAGTTGACTCAATGACCGATATGAGAGCTGAGATGGTAGGAACGATGATGGAGATGGGGCTTGAAATGGAAAAACATCATCATGAGGTTGCACCTTCTCAAAATGAACTAGGGGGTAAATTTGATGAATTACTTTCTTGCGCTGATGGAATGCAAAAGTATAAATATGTTGTTCACATGGTGGCTCACTCTTATGGAAAAACAGCAACTTTCATGCCTAAACCTATTATAAACGATAATGGCTCAGGCATGCATTGTCATCAATCTTTATGGAAAGGCAATTCCCCCTTATTTGCTGGTAATGAGTATAGTGGCCTTTCAGAAAATTGCTTATTTTACATAGGCGGAATTATAAAGCATGCTAAAGCTATAAACGCATTTACTAATTCTACAACTAATAGTTATAAAAGATTAGTTCCTGGTTTTGAAGCTCCTACAATTTTAGCATACTCTGCAAGAAATAGGTCAGCCTCAATTAGAATACCATATGCAGAGGGCGACAAAGCTAAAAGACTTGAGGTAAGATTTCCTGACGCAGCTTCAAACCCATATCTAGCATTTTCTGCAATGTTAATGGCTGGTCTTGATGGTATTAAAAATAAAATACATCCAGGTGATGCTATTGATTTTGACTTGTATGAGGCTTCAGAAGAACAACTTAAAAATCTTAATACTGTAGCCACCTCATTAGAAAATGCTTTAGACTCTCTTCAGAAAGATAAAGAGTTTTTAACTGAAGGTGGTGTTTTTACGGATGACCAAATCGAAGGTTACATAGAATTAAAAAGAGATGAAGTAAGTAGATTAAATAATTCTACGCACCCAGTAGAATTTGATATGTATTACAGTGTATAAGCTTGTTTAGTTCTTGTTATGTGGCAATTTCTCTAGGCATACCATTTGAGTCTATTGCCACATAAACGAATTTACCATTAGTTACCTCTTTTGGATCTGTATTTTTCCAGCTTTCAGTAGTAACTCGTAGCAGTACTTTTATCGATGTTTTACCAATTTTTTCCACCTTTCCATGACAACTTACCGTATCCCCAACTTTTACTGGAAGTAAAAACTTCATTCCCTCAATAGCTACAGTAGCAACCCTACCCTTTGCTACCTTACCCGCTAAAATACCTCCAGCTACGTCCATTTGACTTAATAACCAGCCACCAAAAATATCGCCATTAGTATTTGTATCAGCTGGCATTGCAACTGTTTTGGTTAATGTATATTCTTCTCTATATTTCAAAACTAACAATTTATAATGATTATTATTCAATGATAGTTTACATTTAAATAAATTAATACAATTTTATGGTAAAAAAATATAATATAGGTTTACTAAATGGGAACGTTTGCACTCATACTAGTATTAAAAAGTCCTCTATAGGAATTAAAAATAATAAAATTTTAAAAATTGGTAAAATAAATTCGAATGAATGTACAAAAATTATTGATTGCAACGATAAGTATATATTACCAGGAATTATAGATACTCAAGTACATTTTAGAGAGCCTGGATTATCGCATAAGGAAGATATAAATTCTGGTACGAAATCAGCAATATTAGGGGGCGTAACTACCATATTTGAGATGCCAAATACTTCTCCGGCCACAATTAATAAAAGAGAATTAGAAAAAAAATTAAAAATAGCAAAAAATTCAAGCTGGACTAATTATTCATTTTTTATAGGCGCGTGCAAAGAAAATTTATTAAATCTGTCTAAACTAGAAAAAATAAAAGGATGTGCAGGAATAAAAATATTCATGGGTTCCTCTACTGGCACTTTATTACTATCTGAAGAAAAAGACCTAGAAACAGCACTTAGAATATGTAAAAGAAGGGTAGCAATTCATTCCGAAGATGAGGAAAGACTGAAAAAAAGATTTTTGCAAATAAAAAAAAAAGAAGGAGTATTACAGCATGAATATTGGAGAGACACTAAATCTGCAGTATTGTCTACAAAAAGGGTTTTAAAGTATGCTAATAAATATAATACTAAGGCACATATTCTTCATATTTCAACTAAAGATGAAATAAATCTGCTTAGAAGAACAAAAAAAAATATAACCTGTGAAGTTACACCCCAACATCTAAGTCTTTTTTCTCCAAATTGCTATGAAAGTCTTGGATCTAAATCTCAAATGAATCCTCCGATAAGAAATAGAAATCACCAAAAAGGTTTATGGGAAGGGATAAGCGACGGAACCGTGAATGTTATCGGCTCAGACCATGCTCCACACACTTTAAAAGAGAAGTCGTTAAAATGGCCTAATTCTCCTTCAGGACTACCAGGAGTGCAAACTTCATTACATATAATGTTAGACTTTGTCAGCAAAAAAAAATTAAGCTTAGAAAAAGTAATAGAATTGTTATCTTATAATCCTGCAAAAATTTATAATATAAAAAACAAAGGACAAATTAAAAAATATTTCGATGCAGATATTACAATTGTTGATTTAAATAAAAGTTATACTATTAAAGACTCGGATATGGCCTACAAATGTCGATGGACTCCTTTTCATGGTAAAAAAGTAAAAGGTGACATTTTCGCTACTATTATAAATGGAAAAATTAAAATGATAAATAAAAAAATTTTAGGAAAACCCAATGGTAAAGTCGTACTATTTAACAAGTAACCACTTAATTTTATTTTTTCTATTATTTTTATCTTTTGTTAACAATGCTTTAGGTCAAATTTATAAGATTCCAGATAGTTTTATTGAAGGACCATTCATATATTCTTATGAAACAAATTTAAAAGGGATAAGTAGAGTAACTCCAGTAGGAGATATATTTTCAAATTATTCTAGTTTAGAATTAAGTTTAGTAAAATCCTCTTATATTAGATCTCCTAATGAGTGGCTCAAAGACAAAATATATGATGTATTAGGTGAAATTGCCGAAACAGAAAGGTTGCTGAGAAACAAAGATAGTCCTCTTTCTGATCCTATTTTTGAACAGTTTAAACATTTGCCTATATTTGTTGATGATACTATGCAACAACTGGCATTAAATCCTTTAGTTTTTTGTAAGAAAATAGCTTCCCTATACAACAAAGCTGGGAAGTTTTATGAACTAAATTGCACTATTCCTTTCGGTTTTTTTAATAACTATCTGATTTTAAGATTACAAAATGAAAAAAAAAATTGGTACTTTACTAAAATTACTACTTTAAACTATAATAGACTATTAGATTTTTTAATTATTGCTGATAGTTTTCAAATCTATAAACCTAACTAAATAAGTAATATGCTAAAAAAAAATGAATTACAAAATAAAGTTGAAAAAAGTTTTAATTTTCAAGATCCTTTTAGATTAGAAGAGCAACTTACAGAAGAAGAAGTACAAATTAGAAATTTAGCAAAATCCTTTGCAAAAAAAGAGCTTTTGCCAAATATTGTTCTTCAAAATAGACATGAAGACTATGATAAAAATTTATTTAAAAAATTTGGGGAAATTGGTCTTTTGGGAGCACAAATTTCTGGTTACTGTTGTGCAGGAGCTTCGGCTGTGGCATATGGATTAATTGCAAAGGAAATAGAAGCAATTGACTCATCTTACAGATCAAGTTTAAGTGTACAATCTAGCCTAGTAATGCAACCTATTTATGATTTTGGAAGTGAAAGTCAAAAGCAAAAATGGTTACCTAATCTTGCTAAAGGAAATTTAATTGGATGCTTTGGATTAACTGAGGCAGATCATGGCTCTGATCCTTCTTCTATGATAACAAAAGCAAAAAAAGTAAAAGGAGGCTATATTATTACAGGATCTAAAAATTGGATTTCTAATAGTCCTATAGCTGATATTTTTTTGATTTGGGCAAAAGATGAAGATAATATAATCAAAGGGTTTATTTTAGAGAGGAAAGAAAGTAAAAATATTTCAACACCTAAAATTGAAGGAAAGTTTTCATTAAGAGCATCTCCTACAGGTATGATATTACTTGATAACGTTTTTGTTCCTGACGAAAATGTTTTAGAAAAAGCAAGAGGCCTAAAAGCTCCTATGAAATGTTTAACCTCAGCTAGATATGGTATCTCATGGGGAGTTTTAGGAGCTGCCGAGTTTTGTTGGTTAAAAACTTTGGAATATACCTTGGAAAGAAAACAGTTTGGAAAGCCTCTTGCATCAAATCAACTAGTACAAAAGAAATTAGCTGACATGCAATCAGAAATTGCTATAGCTTTGCAGGCATCTTTGAGAGTAGGAAGACTAAAAGAAGAAGGTAAAGCAACTAATGAAATGATTTCAATTTTAAAAAGAAATAATGTAGGAAAATCGTTAGAAATTGCAAGAAATGCAAGAGATATGCATGGCGGAAACGGTATTTCCGATGAATATCATGTTATAAGGCACATGATGAACCTTGAAGCAGTTAATACTTATGAAGGCACCCATGATATCCATGCTTTAATATTAGGCAGAAGTCAAACAGGAATTCAGGCTTTTAAATAATTTCTGAGAATTTTATTCATTTAATAATTTTATAATTGCAGAATAATCTAAATTCTTATTATCTGCTTTACAAAATTTTTTGTACAATTCCAAAGCATTTTTAGCCATCCTTGTGTTAATCTTTCTACTTTTTGCCATTTCTTGTGAAATTTTCAAATCTTTTAAAATTAGCTGTGCTGCATAACCTGGCACAAAGTTATTATTAGCAGCTGAATTTTTTACTATTCCTTTTACTGGCAAATGGTTAAGCATTGCCCATGAAGAACCAGAAGAAATAGCACAAATTTCAAAAAATTTCTTTGGGTTAATGCCAAATTTTTTTGAAAGCAAGAAAGCCTCGCATATACCTATCATATTAATTCCTAACATCATATTGTTACAAGCTTTTACTATTTGACCTGTTCCATTTGCTCCTATATGAAACACCCTTTTGCCAATACAATTCAGTATTTTTTTTGATTTGTCGAATGCACTTTTACTTCCTCCAACCATAATAGTTAAAGAGGCGTTTTGAGCACCATTAACACCTCCAGAAACTGGAGCATCTAAAAACTTAACATTTTTTTTGTAAAGAGCTCTTGATACCTTAATAGTAGAATTATAATCAGATGAGGAACAATCAATGAAAATCGATTTTTTTTTTATTGTATTTATAATCCCCCCCTTCCCTAATACAACTTTATTTAAAGCTTTTCCATCTGGAAGCATAGTTATAAATATATTACTATTTTCTGTTAACTGATTAAGCTCAGATATTGGTTTTGCATTAGTTTTAATAAAAGGTTTATAAAGTTTTTTATCAACATCGTATAAATTAAGTTTATATTTTTTTTTTATAAGGTTTAATGCCATTGGCATTCCCATCTTTCCTAGGCCTATAAAAGATACCTTACTCATTGAAAAATAATTCCTTATCTCCCAAATTTCTAAAATGTTCTGCAATAAGTTTTTCGTCTACATCTAAAATATTATTTGGTTTCCAGATAGGTTTTCTGTCCTTTTCTACTAAGTTTGCTCTTACTCCTTCGTAAAAGTCATTTTTTTCCATCATAGTCTGACAAATTCTGAATTCCATATTTAGACAATCTTTTAAATTAAGTATTTTTGCATTTGCCAATTGCCTTGTTGTTACACACATACTTGTAGGTGATTTTTTTGATAAAACTTCAAGAGTGCTTAAAGCCCATTCGTTCCCTTCACTTTTTAAAGAATTAAAAATATCAACTAGATTACTATAATCAAAATGTTTTTTAATATAACCTAATTCTTTTTTCAAAACTGACTCTTTTTCAAATACTTTATCGCAACGCATGCTAAATAAGTTATCTACAAAACTTTTAGAGTATTTATTTAGATCTATTAATTCTTTTAGTGTATTATCTAAATTATTATTTTTTATGTAATGAGTCCCTATTCCTACTTGCATGGAGTCAATACCATTCATAACTTTTCCAGTTAAAGCTAAATATAACCCTACAGGACCCATTCTCGATAAAAAATACCCTCCTCCTACGTCTGGAAATAAACCTATAGCAGTTTCTGGCATTGCCGTAATAGACCTATCATTTACTATTCTATGGCTTCCATGAACTGAAAGACCTAGCCCTCCGCCCATTGCAATGCCATTAAGAACCGAAATCCATGGCTTAGAAAACTTTGAGATTGCATAATTTAAAATGTATTCCTCTCTAAAAAAACTGTCAGATATATTATTTTCAGAATCATCTCTTGAATGATAGACACTAACTATATCTCCACCTGCACAAAAAGACTTTTCTCCAGCACCTTTGATAATTACTCCCGAAATACTTTCATCTTTATCCCAGTCATCAATATGTTTATATATTTCTCTTACCATTTCAAGATTCAATGCATTGAGGACTTTTTCCCGTGTAAGCGTAATTAAAATTGTAGCATTTATTTTTTGTATCTTTATGTCATCCATCTTAGTTTCTACCTAATATTTTTCTTGATATAATTAACCTCATTATCTCGTTTGTTCCTTCCAAAATTTGATGAACTCTACAATCCCTTACCATTTTCTCAATGCCGAAATCAGATAAATATCCGTAGCCGCCATGAATTTGTAGGGCTTCATTACAAATTTCAAAACAGACATCAGTTGCGTATCTTTTAGCCATTGCTGAGTTGACTGTAGACTCTTTTTCATTATTTTCTAAAGATTTAGCTGCCTTGTGTACCATTAACCTGGCCGCATAATAATGTGTTATCATATCAGCAATTTTAAATTGAATATTTTGAAACTCTTTTAGGTAACTTCCAAATTGCTTTCTTTCATTAATATAATTAATGCTTTTATCTATACAAAATCTTGCAGCTCCAAGAGAACAAGAAGCTATATTAATTCTTCCACCATCTAAGCCTTGCATTGCTATTTTAAAACCATCTCCTTCTTTTCCAACAATATTAGTATCTGGCACTATACAATTATCAAAGGAAATTGTTTTTGTAGGTTGATTCTTCCAACCCATTTTCTCTTCATTTTTGCCGAAACTTAATCCGTTAGTTTCTTTTTCAAGTATTACACAGGAAATACTGTCATTAAGTTTTTCTTCAGTTTTCATCATGACAAAATATAAATCAGACTCTCCCGCTCCTGAAATAAAAGATTTTGAGCCATTTACCTCATATGATTTATTATCTTTATGATACAACGCTCTTGTTTTCATACCTGCAGCGTCAGAGCCTGAACCAGCTTCTGTCAAACAATATGATGCCATAAATTCCATACTAACCATTTTCTTTAAATATTTTTTTTTTATTTCATCATTTCCAAAATTACTAAGCATCCATGCTGTCATATTGTGTATTGTTAAAAAAGCTGAGGTAGATGGACAAGCATATGCTAACTCTTCAAAAATTAAAGAGGCATCAAGCCTGCTAAGTCCTAAACCACCATTGGCTTCTGAAACATAAACTCCTGCAAACCCTAATTCTCCAGCTTTTTTAAAAACTTTTACAGGAAAAATACTTTCTTTATCCCATTTTAAAGCATTAGGGGTTATATTATCTTTAGCAAATTGCTCTGTAGAGTCAACAATTGCTCGTTGATCTTCATTAAGATCTTTATATTTATCTAATAACATTATTCTTTAGACTAATAATTTAAAATATTATAATTTATACTCTATGAATAATTATTTATCAAACTTTCCTTTACATAGAGCCAGAAGATTAAGAAGTAATAAGTGGATAAGGAACTTAGTAAAAGAAACGATAATCTCAGTAAAAGACTTTATATATCCAATTTTTGTTTCATATAAAAGTAAGTCAACCGAGATAAAGTCAATGCCAGGTATTTTCAGATACAATATTGAAGAAGCAGTAGATGTGTCTATACAAGCAAAGGAATTAGGAATAAAAGCTATTGCTATTTTTCCTGAGGTACCAGTTGAACTTAAAGATGAAAATGGCTCTGAAGCTCTTAAAAAAAATAATGTAATATGTAAATTAGTAGAAAAAATAAAAACTTCTTGTCCCACACTTGGGATAATTTGCGATGTAGCCTTGGATCCTTATACTCTATCCGGACATGATGGCGTTATTGAAAACGGTTTAATAGTAAATGATAAAACTGTAGATATACTATGTGAACAAGCTCTTACTGTTGCACAGGCGGGGTGTGACATTGTAGCTCCTTCAGACATGATGGATGGAAGAATATTAAAAATCAGAAACTTCTTAGATAAAAACAACAAAGAGAATACTTTAATAATGTCTTATACTGCAAAATATTCTTCTTCCTTATATACACCATTTAGAGAAGCTATATCTGCCTCTTCAAATCTAGGATCAGATAAAAAAAAATCATATCAAATGGATTTTAGTAATATTAATGAAGCTCTAAAAGAGGCTGCTATGGATATAAAAGAAGGAGCTGACATATTATTAGTAAAACCTGGTATTATGTACTTGGATGTTTTGAAAGAAATAAAATCAAATTTTAAATTTCCAACATTTAGCTATCAGGTTTCTGGAGAGTACTCTATGATAAAAAATGCTATTATTGCAGGAACTTTTAGACAGGAAGATATTTTACTCGAAACTGCAATTAGTTTTAAACGTGCTGGAGCAGACGCAATTATAAGTTACTTCGCATTGGATACTGCTAAAATATTGAAAAATGGTTATTAGTTAATTATCTTTCCTCTCTCCAACTTTACTATCTCAGCACCAATAACCTTAGAATAAGTGTCATCTGATTCTGTTATCATAGTAATTAATTTTAACTTATTTAAATTAACTATAAGTTCAGCAAGTCTCTCAGCAAGAGCTGGCGCAACACCTTCAAAAGGTTCATCGAGTAGAAGTAATTTTTTACCTATAATCATAGCTCTAGCTAACGCGACAAGTTTTTGTTGTCCTCCAGAGAGCTGGTAACCGTCACTATTTAAAAAGGACTTAATTTCAGGAATGAATTCAATTACTTTTTCTAAACTTCTGTTTTCGTTATTTAATTTATTTGACCAGAGAGGAAGTAGTATGTTTTCTTTTACCGATAAATTGGGTATCAATCTTCTATCTTCAGGCATGTACCCAATACCCATTAATGTTAAAGAACTAGGCTCACTATTAGTTAAGTTAGTATCATAAAATTCTATATTGCCAGAATCTAGTTTCAATATTCTCATAATTGATCTTATTAAAGTTGTTTTTCCTGCTCCATTTCTTCCTATAACGCTCGTAAACTTAGAGACACTAAAACTTACATTTGAAAGAATGTTAACATTTTCTATACCTACTACAATATTAATAATTTTTAACACTAGTTTTTTCCTACTATATACTTTATAACATCTTTTTCATTTAAAACTTTTTCAGGGCTTCCATCAGAAATAATTTTTCCGCTATAAAAAGCGAGAACTCTTTTTGAATACTTTTTTATTATTTCCATGTCATGCTCAATAAAAAGTATAGATATATTAAGTTCTTTTATAGCTTTTAAGGTATAATTCATAACAGCATATTTTTCTTCAGTGCTAATTCCTGAAGTAGGTTCGTCTAATAAGACAATAGAAGGTTTACCAAGTATTGCAATTAAAATATCTAATATTTTACGTGCTCCTTGTGGTAACAGGGCAACCTCTCTATCTATAAACTCTATTATGTTAAATTGTTCTAATAAAGATATTGCATAATTCTTATTCTTTTTGTTGTAAGCTAATTCAGAAAAAGAAAATTGCTTATTAGAAGCTACTAAATTTGAGATCATAACATTCTCAAGTACGCTTAATGAGTCAAAAACTTGAGGTATTTGAAATGATCTATGAATTCCAATATTTTTTATTTCTAAAACGCCTAGTGAAGAAATATTATTTTCTTTAAAAAAAATTTCCCCATTATCTTGTTGCGTGTATCCTGTAATAATATTGCAAAAAGTAGTTTTACCCGCTCCATTGGAACCAATAATCCCAATTACTTCATTATTACCCATAGAGAAGTTTATATTTTCTGCTGCTACTACAGAGCCAAATTTTTTATTGAGATTTCTTACTTCTAAAAGCATTTTTTATTTTTCCTAAATTTAAAGAGATTGAACCCAAACCATTAGGTAAATAGATTATTCCAATAATTAAAACTATACCTATTACCATCTGCCATGTATTAGGAAATAAATATAATGCATAAGACCTAATGAACTCAAAGAAAAGAGAACCGATTATAGGAGCAATAACATTTAAAGTTCCTGACAAAATAGCAACGAATACGAACTCACCAGATTTTGTCCAGTAAGCTGTATCCTCAGGTGTTACATGTCCTACTAAAATAACCATTAGAGCTCCGCCAATTGAAGCTAGTATACCTGAAATTATATATATTCCATGAATTTGTTTGCTCACATTAATTCCCAAATAGTTAGCTCTTATCTCATTATCCTTAATTGCTAAAACCATTTTACCAATAGGTGATGAAATATACTTAGATACAAAAAGGACACATATGAAACTTACCAATATAATAAAAAAGTAGGAAATAATATTTAATCTAATTTGATTTTTTAATTCAAAGCCAAAGTAAGAAAGGCTTTGAATTCCAAATCCATCAGTCGAACCCAAAGATACAGTTTTTACAATAATTCCAAAAAGTATCATAGATAGAGCTAAATTCATCATGGCAAAAAATATACCTCTAAATTTTCTTACAAAAAAACCTAGTAGAAATGACACTAAACCTCCGACTATAATGGTAATTAACAATAATAAAAAAGCATCGTGGATATTAAGAAAGTTATAAGATATTGCTACAGAATATCCTCCCAAACAATAATATAAACCATGACCAAATGAAATTAGGCCTGCTCTCATTAATACTAATAAACTTAGTACTACCAGTCCATTACTACATGCTAGACAAATAATATTTAAACTCCATGCTGGCATAAAAACCCAGCACGTTAATAAAAAAAACATTATTAAATACACATTAAAATTATTTAAATAGAAAAATTTTTTCATTATATCTTTCTTGTTTCTTTAGTGCCAAATAGTCCTTCTGGTTTAACTGAAAGAATTATTGCCATTACAAAAAATACAATAAAAAGTTCTAACTGAGGAAAATAAAAAATAGCAAGTGTCCTAAAAAATCCAATTAATAAAGCACCTAATGCTGCACCAGAAATACTTCCCAAACCTCCTGAAACTACTACAGCAAAAGCTAATACTATGACCTCCACTCCTATACCTGGAACTACAGAAATCATCGGAGCAGACACGGCGCCCCCTAAACATCCTAAAAAGCATCCTAAAAAAAATGTATAAACAAAAAATTTTGACACATTTATTCCCATAGAGGATGCTATTTCTCTGTCATGTATAACAGCAATCAAAAGTTTACCTATCTTAGTATATTTTATAATACTGTAAAACAAATACCATATAGTGATAGCAATTATAATTATTAATAAATCATAGACAACATAAGGTAAGCCAAATATACTTATATCACCTAACATCATTCTTGGCTGATATGGTAAATAAGAACTAGTACCAAATAATAATTTCATTGTATCTTCGAATATTAAAAATAAGCCATAAGTAACTAAAACTATTACAATTTCATCCCTTGCATAAATTTTTCTTAAAAATATCCTCTCTATAAAAATACTTAGAAAGAAACCTACAGTAATAGCTGCTACAGGAATAAATAAGAAATTAAAAAATTGATAGTCTTCAAAGTTAGAAGTAAACCATCCTATTAACCATGCAGTTGTATAAGCCCCAAATGCGTAAAGACTGCCGTGAGCAATGTTTAAAACCTTCATAACTCCATAAATCAAGGTAAGTCCACTTGCAACAAGAAAAAGCCATGACGCGTAAACCAAACTATCAAGTATTATAAAAGGTATTGAACTTAGCATATATTTACAATAATAAAAAATTACACTATTTGCACTAAATTAATGTTATCTTATTATATTATATGGTTCATAATGATAACTTTTTTTCTATTGCTCCTATGATGGGAAAAACTGATAGTTTTTTTTGCTACTTGATTAGTCTTATAAAAAAAAAGACAGTTGTCTATACCGAAATGATGCACGCAGAAGCTATTATAAGAACAAAAATTTTAGAAAATTACAATATACTCAATAATATAGATAATGTAGTAGTGCAGATAGCGGGTAGTAACCCACACAGACTTGCCTTAGCTGCAAAAATAGTATCTGACTTTGGATTTGAAGAAATTAATATAAATTGTGGATGTCCGAGCAAACGT
>JAYYAX010000051.1:0-21646 GCA_036042925.1 Pseudomonadota bacterium | reverse complement strand
AGATACACTTTACAAAGATCTTAGATGGATCTTAAGCTGTTTGTATTTTAATGTGAGAGTACTAAATCGTATCCCAAAAGAGAAAATTATACTTGATGCTAAAAGCTATAAAAAAGAGTTATTACACAGCATTGGTTATGTCAAAACAGGAGCATTTGCAATTGATTTGATATTTCTAGAAAAAATAATATATACTGTTTTTAGAAAGAAAAAACGCATCTTTTACTTTGATTTTAATATTTTGAATAAGTACAACATCACCCAGCCGGTTCTATTTGAAATATTAGACTACGTTGGTCTTTATAAAGTAGTAGGAACGTCGTATGTTAGTTATTGGAGAAGAAAAAAAACTATGAAAAAAGAGGCATATAATGAAAACAGTCCTTTTTATATTCTAAAAAAGTTGCAATAAATTTTAATCACGATATATAAAATTATGTTTAATTTATTTGGAAAAAAAAAAGAAGTATCAAAAAACTCTGAAATTAGTGATGAAGCTTTGGCAGTATTAGCTCTATTAGTAGAAGCAGCTAATATTGACCAAGTTTTTGAAGAAAAAGAAAAAAATATTATTACTGGTATTATTCAAAAGCAGTTTTCTATTAATAATATTAACCTAATTGAAGAAAATATTGATGAAATAAACAAAGACCTTAGAGATAGTGGAGATTTAGTATCACATACTAAAAAAATTAAAAATGGATGGAGTATTAATAAGAGAAAAAATATAATTGAAATGCTATGGAAAGTTTGTTTAGCTGATAGCAAGTTAGATCCGTATGAAGATATGTTGATACGAAAAATAGCTGGTCTTCTTTATGTTGATGCAAAAGATGTCAATGAAACAAAACAGAAAGTTTTAAAATCTATAGAAAAATAGAAAGGAATATTTGTCATGCCTTATGTAGTTACTGAATCTTGTATAAAATGCAAATACATGGATTGTTGTGAAGTTTGTCCTGTTGATTGTTTTTATGAAGGTGATAATATGTTGGTAATAAATCCTGATGAGTGCATAGATTGTGGTGTATGTGAGCCAGAATGCCCAGCAGAGGCGATACTACCTGATTCTGACGATGAGGCCAAAAAATGGATGAAGTTAAATGAAGAATTCTCTGAAAAGTGGCCTAATATTGTAAAAAAAGGAGTTCCTCCTGAGGATGGAGATACCTTTAAAGATGAGGCAGATAAGTTTAAAAAGTATTTTTCTGATAAACCTGGAGCTGGTTCAGTAGATTAATAAATATGACATCTAAATTTATAGATAAGTTAAATATTAATAATCACCAATTTAATATTCACAGTTTAAATAGTCTTGAAAAAGAAATTCCTTTTTGTAAATCCTTTCCGTTTTCCTACAGAATTTTATTGGAAAATTTATTAAGAAATAGTAAATCCGAGGAATATGTGATTCAAAAAGCCTCGCTTTTAAATGATAGTTTAAACTGTAAAGATAAATTAGGTGAAATTGATTTTTTTCCTTCTAGAGTTCTCATGCAAGATTTTACAGGAGTGCCTGCTTTAGCAGACTTAGCTTCAATGAGAGAACGTGCTAAAGAAAAGGGCATAAATCCATCAAAAATTAATCCTTTAAAACCCGTAGATTTAGTTATTGATCATTCTATAATGGTTGATAGCTATGCTTCGTCAGATGCAATAAAAATTAATACTGATTTAGAGTTCAAAAGAAATTTTGAAAGATATAAGTTTCTTAAATGGGGACAAACTAATTTAAAAAACTTTAGAGTTATTCCACCTGGAATAGGAATCTGTCACCAGGTAAATATGGAATATTTAGCTAAAGTAGTATGGTATAACAAAGAAAGCAATCTACTATTTCCTGACAGTGTAGTAGGTACTGACAGTCATACTACTATGATAAACGGATTATCTGTATTAGGTTGGGGTGTGGGAGGTATAGAGGCCGAAGCAGTAATGTTAGGAGAATCCGTAGCTATGTCTATTCCCAAAGTAATAGGTGTAAACTTAAACGGTGAGTTAAGGGAAGACGCAACTCCAACTGATCTTGTTTTAACATTAACAAATATTTTAAGAAATCATGGAGTTGTAAATAAGTTTGTAGAATTTTATGGAACTGGTCTTGGATCTCTAACACTTGCAGATAGAGCAACTATAGCAAATATGGCTCCTGAATACGGAGCAACCTGTGGATTTTTTCCTATTGATGAAAGAACAATAAATTATCTTAAATCAACAGGTAGAAGCAAGGATCATTGTTCAATTGTTGAAACATATGCAAAAGAACAAAAATTGTGGTCAGATTGCTCAGAATACGAAAAAGATAATTGTCTTAATTATAACGAAAATATTGTGATTGATATTTCGAAAATAGAACCTGTTGTTGCAGGACCTAAAAGACCGCAGGACAAAGTAAGGCTTTCTGAAGTGCATATCAATAGCGCGAAAGAAATTAGCAAGAGTTCTACTAAAGACGAAAATTTTGATAAAAGAAAAGTGAACAACGGAGATATAGTATTAGCTGCCATTACAAGTTGTACAAATACTGCTAACCCATACTTAATGGTTGCAGCTGGTCTTCTCGCGAAAAATGCCTGTAAGTTTGGTCTAAAGAAAAAAAGTTGGATAAAAACTTCTTTAGCTCCGGGAAGTCAAGTTGTTACAGATTACTTAACTGAATTGGGCTTGCTTCCTTACTTAGAAAAGTTAGGATTTAATATAGTTGGGTATGGGTGCACTACGTGTATAGGAAATTCAGGTCCATTAGATAAAAGTATAGAAAAAGATATAATAGAAAATAATTTAAATGTTAGCTCTGTATTATCTGGAAATAGAAACTTTGAAGGAAGAGTACATCCTTTCATAAAATCAAACTGGCTAGCTTCTCCTCCTTTAGTTGTGGCTTATTCTTTACTGGGAACAACTTTATCCGATATCACTAAAGTTTCTTTTGGTAAATATGATAATAAAGAGGTTTTTTTAAAAGATTTATGGCCAAATGCAAATATTGTAAATAATCTTTTAGAAAAAATTGAAACCTCATTATATCTTAATAGGTATAGAAAAGTAGGAGAAGGAAACTTAAAGTGGGAAAAAATCGTTGCATCAGAAAGCCCAACATATAATTGGGACGTAACTAGTAGCTATGTTCAAAACCCACCTTTTCTCTCAGATAAGTCTCTAACTAAAAATAATCTTAAAAATATTGAAGGCGCAAGAATTTTAGCTCTATTGGGTGACTCAATAACTACTGATCATATTTCTCCGGCTGGCTCAATTAAAGAGCATAGTCCTGCAGGAGAATATTTAAAGGCAAAACAAGTTAGTACTGAAGAATTTAACTCGTATGGAGCTAGAAGAGGAAGCCATGACGTAATGATAAGAGGTACCTTTGCTAATATTAGGTTGAGAAATAAAATTACGCCTGAAAAAGAAGGTGGGTTTACTAAGTTGTTTCCAGAAGATAAATTAGTAAGTATTTATGAAGCTTCTCAAGAATATAAAAAAAAACAAACTCCTCTAGTTGTTTTTGCAGGAAAAGAGTATGGAACCGGTTCTTCCAGAGATTGGGCTGCAAAAGGAACTAAGCTTCTCGGTATCAAAGCTGTAATAGTAGAAAGTTTTGAAAGAATTCATCGGTCTAATCTGATAGGGATGGGAGTATTACCTATACAATTGAAAAACGGAATTACCATAGAAAGTCTTCGACTAAGTGGTAAAGAGAAAATTAATATTAATCTGAATTTAGAAGAAAGTGTCAGTAACAGTAATAAAATAGTGCAGATCGATATTATCGACATTACCAATAATGATTTAATAAGAACTGTAGAAGGATTGTTGAGAATAGATACAGAGAAGGAATTTAAATATATTAAACAAGGTAATATATTAAACTATGTCTTAGAAGAATTATCTGAGTAACTAATATCAGCATATCTAGCCTGAGAAGATAGTTGTTTTACCATAGATCTAAGCTTTTTTAGAGCTCTGTTTTCTATCTGCCTTACTCTTTCCTTACTAATTTTAAGCAAAGTACCTAGTTTCTCTAATGTAAGAGGATCGTCGCTTAGGTGTCTGAGAGCAATAATTTGACTTTCTCTTACACCTAGCTCTCTCATGGCTTTTCTAAACCAGGAACGTTTTCTCACTAAATCTAATTTATCTACTAATTCAACTTCTCCTAAGCTTTTTTCATCTATCAAAAAATTGCCGACTTCCTGATCATAACTTTCTGATACTTTAGCATTTAAAGATTTATCCGATCCATTAAACCTGTTTTCCATGTTTTCTACGTCTGAGGTTTTGACATTTAGTTTTTTTGCTACTAACTTTCTTATTTTATCTTGGTCTTTTTCATATTGACTTAATTCAAGCTTTAACTTTCTTAAGCTAAAAAATAATGATTTTTGTGATGCAGTCGTTCCTGTTCTAACTATAGACCAATTTTTCAAAACATAGTCTTGTATTGATGATCTAATCCACCATCCAGAATAAGTTGAAAATCTTATATCTCTTTGAGGCTCAAATTTCGCAATGGCCTGCATAAGGCCAATATGTCCTTCTTGAACTAAATCAGTTACAGAAAGTCCATAATTTTTATATTTCATTGCATAGGCTATGACTAGTTTTGAATAAGCTCTTATTATCTTATGCATTGCTTTTTTATCGCCATAGAATGCCCAGCTTTCGGCTAGTTTTTTTTCTTCTTCTTTAGTGAGCACCTGAGTTTTCATGGAGTCATTAAAAAATTTTCTATCAAAATTATTTAAATCTATATTATTAAATTTAGACATGCTTTTTATACGCTATTAGCTTCAGAGGTAGATTAAAAAAATTTCAGAAATTAAATGATATAATTGTTGTCAAACTAATTGTTGCAAAAATACAACTAATTTTATATTTTTACTTAAATTTATGACAATTTTATTGTTTTTAAATATTAATAAACTAAAATTTGTAGAGTATTAATATACTTTTTTATAATAATTTAACGGAGATTTTTTATGAAAAAATTTTTAACTACAGCTTTTATTGTAGCTTTTGGAGCTTTCGTTCTAAGTGCTGCTAAAGCTGAGGTTAGTTTGTCAGGATATCAAGAATTCTACATGGGTTCTGCCGATCAAACTACTCAAAACTCTTTAGCTACCTCTACTGGTGCTAGTACTAATACCAATTTTAACGGTTTCTCAAATGGTAGATTTACTCGTTTAATTGCAGTTGGTACTACAACTTTAGACAGTGGTATTGAAGTTACAGGAACTTATACATTATCAAAAGATAATGACAGTGGTGGTGACAACGATACTGGTGGTGTAGCCGTAGATCAGAATGATATAGTATTTTCTGGTGCATTTGGAAATATTGCTTTTGGTAACAATTTTTCTGCTGGATCAATGATGCATTACAGAGGGACTACACTCGTTCCTACTGCTGAGATAGATAATGATCAAGTTCATAGATTCATTACAGCTGGTAACCATGCTAGAGGTTATGGAAGATATGATGAAGCCGGATATGCTCTTGACGGGATGAAAATTAGATATATGAGTAACGTATACGAAGGTTTTTCATTCGGTATATCTTATGAGCCATGTATGGTTCAAAATTCTTCCGCTGCAAGTGCTACTGATTGTAACAGTACGACTGCACCTTCTGAGCATGGAACATACACAGACTTAACTGATGTAGTTTTAAAGTATGCTACTGAATTTGAAGGAGTAGGACTTGGTTTAACTTATGGACTTACAACAGGTAACACAAATATCATTGCAAATGTACAGTATAACGATCTACGTAACCAAACTATTTCTGCTCAGTTAACATATGGAGGACTCACTCTTATTGCTAGAAACAATGACTTAGGTGACTCTGGTCAAATTGAGACTAATACAGATGATGGAGACGAAGAGGCTGATACTTATGCAGTAAGATATGATATGGGTAACTTTTCTCTTGGTTATACAAGAACAGAGACAGAAAAAGGCATCACTTCTCAGTCATTACCTAATACAGCTAAATATTCAGTACTTGGTGCAGGATACAATTTAGGTGGTGGTGTTAACTTAGAAGCTGCTTATCTTACTATAGAGCAGAAAGATGGAGCTACTACAGAAACAGATGCTGACATGATAATTACAAAGTTATCATTTGGTTTCTAATTATATATTTTAAATTTATATAATTATAATTTAAGGAGGGTTGCAATAATCCTCCTTTTTTTTTATTATGTAATAAATGATACTTTTTAAATGAACATCTTTTTAAGAAAATTTTTATCAGTAAGTCTTTGTCTAAGCGGCATAATTCTTTTTTCCAGTTGTGGTAAAGATATAAATGTAAAACAACTAAGTAAAGAAGAAAGACTTTGGCAAGACAGAGATAGAAGAAAAATGGCTAAAACTCAAGCTGGAAATGGAATATTAAACGATTTATTTTCCGGAAGAAAAGATAAGAATGATAGTAGCAATTCTAGTGTCATAAGCACTGATAATCCTGTTTGGAGGGCCTCTCTGGAAACATTGTCAAGGTTTCCATTATCAAGTGTTGATGCAGGCAGTGGAATTATTATAACAGAATGGTATATAAGTGAGAAAAAACCTACTCAAAGATTTAAAATTACAGTATTAGTAATGGAAAATACTATAAGTGCAAACTCCCTTAAAGTTTCAATATACAAGCAAGTGATAAAGAAAAATAGATGGATTAATAGCAAAATAGATATAAGTAAAAGTGTTGCAATAGAAAGAAAGATTATCGAGAGAGCGGTAGAGATTAACTCTAATATTTAAAATGTCAAATAATGAATCTGTATATAATGCAAATTCTATAGAGAAATATTGGCAAGAAATTTGGGAAAAAGAAAAGTGTTTCCAAACCAATTCAGTTGATGGAAACAAAAATTATTATGTTCTAGAAATGTTTCCTTATCCATCTGGAAGAATTCATATGGGACATGTTAGAGTTTATACATTAGGAGATGTTCTAGCTAGATATAAAAGATGCTGCGGCTATAATGTTTTACACCCAATGGGTTGGGACGCGTTTGGTATGCCTGCAGAAAACGCAGCATTTGAAAATAATATCCATCCAAGAGACTGGACCAAAAAAAATATCAAAAATATGAAAGAACAATTGAAGTCAATGGGAATATCTTATGATTGGTCTAAAGAAATAAGTACTTGTGACCCAGAGTATATAAAACAACAGCAAAAAATATTTATAAAATTTTTTAAAGCCAAACTATTATACAAAAAAGAAGCTTGGGCGAACTGGGATCCTGTAGAAAATACCGTTTTAGCAAATGAGCAAGTAATAGACGGTAAAGGTTGGAGGTCAGGCGTTAAAATAGAAAGAAAGCTTTTAAACCAATGGTTTTTATCTATAACAAAGTTTTCTGATGAATTACTTCAGGATTTACATTTGCTAAAAAATTGGCCAGAAAATGTTAAAACAATGCAGAAAAATTGGATTGGGAAGTCTTCTGGAGCGGAGATTAGTTTTTTTTTAGAGGCAAAATGCAATAATATAGAGGATTTTAAAGGACCTCTTGTAGTTTTTACAACTAGGCCTGATACAATATATGGAGCATCTTTTCTTGCATTAGCACCTGATCACCAGTTATCTACTATTCTGTCTAAAACCAGCAAGGATATTAAGAAATTTATAACTAAATGGGAGGAAACTTTTTCAAATGAAGAAACATTAGAAAAGTCTCAGAAAGAAGGTATCTTTACTGGCCTGTTTGCAGTCCATCCCTTTACTAAAAAAAGTATCCCTGTGTACATAGCTAATTATGTTCTATCCTCTTATGGTACGGGAGCTATATTTGGAGTACCTGCTCATGATGAAAGAGATTATATCTTTGCTGAAAGATATAAACTTCCAATAATACAAGTTGTTAATTCCTACAGCAATCAAGAAATCAAACTTCCTTATGTTGGTGCAGGTAAAATGGTTAATTCAGACTTTTTAAATAACCTGGACTCAAGTTTAGCAAAAGAAGCTATTATAAAAAAACTTGAAAATATGAAAGCTGGTTCGAGGAAAGTAAAATATCGAATTAGGGACTGGTGTGCGTCAAGACAAAGATATTGGGGATGTCCTATTCCTATTATATATAGAGAAGATGGTAAGATAATGCCCGTCGATGAAAATGAGTTACCAGTTCTTTTACCAGATGACATAGATTTTTCTAAAAAGAAAGGTAATCCTCTGGATAATCATCCAAGTTGGAAGTATACTACTTGCAAAGAAACTGGCTTAAATGCAATTCGGGAAACTGATACATTAGATACTTTTTTTGACTCATCCTGGTATTTTATAAGATTTGCAGACCCTTCTCATAAAGATCCTATAAATAAAGAGGTTGCAGATAATTGGTGTCCGGTTCATCAATATGTTGGAGGTATAGAGCACGCTGTTTTGCATCTTCTATATGCACGTTTTTTTACAAAAGCCTTATCATCTTTAGAAGATATCTCATTCAATGAACCATTTAATGGCTTATTTTGTCAGGGTATGGTTTGTCATAAGACCTATCAAGACTCAAAAAAAAATTGGATTTATCCAGAAGAGGTGAGAAGAGAAAATAATAAACTTTATCACAAAGATACAGGAGATTCAGTAACTGAGCTGAGGTCAGTAAAAATGTCTAAGTCTAAAAAAAATATAGTAGATCCTGTAAATATTATAAAAAAATATGGTGCTGATACAGCTAGATTTTTCATGTTGTCTGATAGTCCTCCTGAAAGAAAACTAGAATGGACTAGTAGTGGCATTGATGGTTCAAACAAATATCTAATCAAGATTTGGAACTTTTTCAAAAAATTGAAATTAAGTGAAGTGAGCTTTTATGAAGATTACGATTATAAACAAGAAAAAAATAATAATTTAGTAGAAAAAACTCACTTATATATAGACAAAATAACAAAAAGTCTGGATAACTTTCAGTATAACGTTGCAGTTGCTCAAATTAGAGAACTTTCTAATGTATTTTTGTCCTATGAAGCTAGTAATGAAGACTCAGAAGGGTTAATAGCTATCAAATTTTCCCTTACAAAGTGGATAATACTTATTTCTCCCATGATACCTCACTTGGCAGAAGAACTTTGGAAAATCCTAGGTTATGAAAAAACTTTGGTAACATCACAAAAATGGCCTAAGGCTAATTTAAATTACATAAAAAATACAAATGCAAAAATTGTGGTACAAATAAATGGTAAAAAAAAACTAGTTTTAGATATTCCAAAAAACCTTAATAAAAAGCAAACTCAAGAATTACTAATGAAAAGAGAAGATGTAAAAACTTTGATTGGAAACAGGGATATTAAAAAGACTTTTGTTGTTCCCAATAAAATTTTTAGTTTAGTAATTTGATGAAGTTTTTTTTCATATTCTTGGTAATTTTTTTTTACAGTTGCACAAATTTTAAACCTCTTTACAAAAAAAAAGAATTTTTATCTAATAATTTTAAAGAAGTTGCAGTAGTTACTGACAAAAAAAAAATGTCTTTATCTATAAAAAAAAATCTTCTTAGGAGGCTTCCACCTATTAAAAATGAAATAAGTTATATTTTAAAAATAGAATCAGAAGTAGAAAGCACATCCACTGCAACAGATACAAAGAGAAAAACTTCAGGCTATGAAATAAAAACTTCCTCTAAAGTTTACCTTTATAAGCGCGAAAAAAAATATGATAGAGAAGTTTTAATGTTTGAAGAAAATAGCGTGGGCTTATTTAACTTTTCTCCTAATCAAGTTTTATCTACCCTAGCAGCAAGAAATAGAGTTTTAGAGAATTCATCTAACGATCTTTCAGAAGGAATTCTTTACAGATTAATGACATATTTTTCAGAAAAATATAATGATAATTAAAGATAAAGATTACAAGTATTTTATTCAAAAGCTAGAAAACTATCATGCTTTTTTAATATATGGTCCTGATAAGGGAAAAGTAAAGGAAAGTTCTAATAATATTATTAGAAGACTTATGTCAAAAACAGATTTTAATGTAATAAAAGTTTCTGAGGAAGATCTTGAAAAGAATAGCCTGGTTGACTTGATTTTTCAAAAAAATATATTTGCCAATAAATCCATAATAAGGATTGATTTAGATTTTTTTCCTAAATTAAAATTAAATGATCAGTTACTTTCTTCAATATCTTCAAGTAAAACAAATATTTTGTTATTGGAAGCGGGTAATCTTAAAAAGAATCATTATTTAGTAAAGTCTTTTAATTCAATGAAAGAATTGGCTTGTATTGCTTGTTATCACGAAAATCTGAGTAGCTTAAAAGAAACTATTAAAATATATTCTGAAAAATTTAATCTTAAAATTGATCCTGCCAGTATTTCTTATTTGTCTGAAAAACTAGGAAACGACAAACTTTTAACATTGCAAGAAATGAAAAAGCTCTCTATCTATGGTAATGGAAAAAATGTAACCTATATTGATGTATTGAATTCTGTTGGGGATAGTTCTTTAATTTCAATTAATAAAGTATGTGATAACCTTTACACTACCAAAAAAGCTTCGTATTTTTATGATAAAATAGTTGAACAAGGGTTTAACTACATGATTGTTTTAAGGTCATTATTAAATCACTTTTATTTATTACTAAGTTTTAAAGAAAGCAACAATTTAGAATATATAAACTTTCCACCTTCAATACATTTTTCTCGTCATGAGTCTTTAAGGAAACAGATCCGGCTTCTTAGTAAAAAGGAAATAAATAATATTATATCTGCTATATATAATTTAGAAGAGATATGTAAAAAAGAATACCGATTAGCAAACCTTCTAATAAAAAAATTTTTAATTAATTGCTAAGAGAATTGATTATTTTTTTTGATTGAAAATGGATATAATCTCCTCAAGTTGATCCAAGTTCTGATACTTAACAGATATAGAGCCTTTTCCATTTTTGTCTCTGATATGAACTTCAAAGCCTAGTTTTAAAGACAAATATTTTTCATAATCAGATATATTAGCATCTTTATCTGCTAACTCTTTAGTATTCTTTTCAGGCTTAGTTTTTTTTGTTTGCTCATTTTTAACCAAGTCCTCTGTCTGACGGACACTTAATTGTTTTTGCATGACTATCTTAGCTAGACTATGTCTATTTTCTGATGCTAGTAAAGCTCTAGCATGACCAAAGCTGAGTTTTTTTAATCTTACTAACTCTTTAATATCTTCAGGAAGCCCTACAATTCTAATAAAATTCGATATATAACTTCTAGATTTACCTGTAAATTTAGAAATTTCTTCATGCGTAAGACCATGTTCATCAATTAGACTATGGTAAGATTCTCCTTCTTCTATTGGGTTTAAGTCCTCTCTTTGAACGTTTTCTATTATGGCTGCTAAAGAAGAAAATTTCTCAGTATCATTCTTAATAATTACATCTATTTGCTCTAGTCCTGCTATTTTTGCAGCTCTCCATCTTCTTTCTCCAGCTATTATTAAAAAGGTATTTTTTTTATTTGGGTGTTCTCTAACAATGATAGGGACTAACTGTCCTAAATTTTTAATAGACTGAGATAACTCCAAAAGCCTATCTTGATCAAAGCTTTTTCTTGGTTGATTGGGGTTAAGATGAATGGAGTTTATGTTAATTGCGGTTCTTTTTAAACTGTCTTTAGTTTCCGTTTCTCTATTATCGTCACCTAATAATATATTCAAGCCTGTTTTTAGTCTTTTTTTAGTAATTTTTTTCTCCTTTATATTTAATGTTTAAATTTTCAATCTATTAATTAGCTCTTTAGCCAAGTTAATATATGCTAAAGAACCTGTGCATGTTTGATCATATATTATAGCAGGTAATGCATGACTAGGAGCTTCAGAAAGCCTTACATTTCTTGGAATTATAGTTTTAAAAACCTTTTCACCTAAGTGCTCTCTAGCATCATTAACAACATCCTCGCTTAATCTATTTCTGGTATCAAACATTGTTAATATAACACCCTCTAAAAATAGCTTTGGATTCATATTTTCTTTTACCTTTTCAACAGTCTTTAACAATTGTGCAAGTCCCTCCAATGCATAAAACTCGCATTGCAAAGGAACTAAAACAGAGCTAGAAGCCGCTAAAGAGTTGACGGTTAAAATACCTAATGAAGGCGGGCAATCAATAAAAACAAAATCAAACTCTTCTTCTAAGTTATTGAACTTATTAACTAATTTTTTTCCTCTTTCGTTATCTGTAGCTAGTTCAAACTCAATTCCTGATAAGTTTAAATTTGATGGCACAATTTTAAGATTAGGTATCTTAGTATTTATAATAGTACTTTTTATGGCTTCATTATTAGCTATTACATCATAAATACTTAAATTTCTTTGGCTTTTAGATATACCTATTCCTGTAGAAAGATTTCCCTGAGGATCTAGATCTATTAATAGTATTTTTTTATCTATTGCAGCTAAAGCTGTACCTAAATTAATTGTGGTAGTAGTTTTTCCTACGCCACCTTTTTGATTGACTATTGAAATTATTTTTTTTTTCATCTATTTTCTTATAATATTCTCTATTTTGAGGATTACACCTTCGTTGCTAGTTATGCTATCAAACTTTTTAAAATTAAAAGCAAACTCTTTCTTTGCGTCTGCAATTTCTTTCATATGCTTTTTTCCCTTATGAATTACCAAAATGGTTTCTTTTGAAATCAAATGAATATTTGTTAGTATAAGTTTCTTAATTGACGCATATGCTCTAGAGACAATAATTGCTATATTATTCATAATAATATCCTCTATTCTACAATTGTAAATTTTAGCATTTAAAGAACATTCTTTTAACACTACTTTTAAAAAATTTGTTTTTTTTGGACTTTTTTCACAAAGTAATACATCGCTTCTTCCCATTATTGCTAAAACTACTCCTGGAAGTCCTGCTCCTGTTCCAACATCAATTAAGAATTTATTTTTCTCTTCTTTAGGTAGATATTTAATTATTTGCAATGAATCTATTATATGCCTGAGCCAAATGTCAGAAATAGTACTTTTTCCTATTAAACTAACATTTTCTTGATTTTTCTTTATGAGGAAAACGTATTTTTCTAGAAGTCTTTTTTTTTCTTTATCTACATTGTAATTTTTTTCTAACATTTCAAGCACTTTTAAGTCTTGCCTTTTTAGTATGCAATAATACAGACGTTAAAGCTGCAGGTGTTATTCCAGGAATTCTGGAAGCAGAAGCTAAGTTTGTAGGCCTCACTTTTTCCAGAGCAATACAACATTCTTTTGAAAGACCTCCTATTTCTTTGTAATTGATTTTAGTAGGAATTTTTATGTTTAAATCCTTTTTATACGCCTTTATATTTTCTGCTTGCTTTTTAATATGAACTTTATAGCTAGACTCAATTATTAGCTGCGACAATACCTTAGGTTTAATGCTTTTAATTTTTGGAAAATATTTCTTAAGTCTATTAATATCTACATTATCATAGCCAATTAAATCATAAAGTTTTCTTTTTTTTCCGTCTTTAGATAGTTTTATACCTAAAAGACTGGCTTTATTTGGGTCAAGTAATATCTTAGAGAAATAGCTCCTATATTGATCAAGATCAAGTTTATAATTAAAAAATATTTTTTTTCTGTTCTTGCTTAATAAATTTAAATCAATTGCTTTATCTGAAAGCCTCAAGTCTGCATTATCTGCCCTTAAAAATAGTCTATATTCCGCCCTAGAAGTAAACATTCTATATGGTTCAGGAGCCCCTCTTGTAATTAAATCATCAATCATGACTCCTATGTAACTTTCTGCTCTGCTCAAAGAGAAACTTTTTTTAGTTAAAAAAAGAACTGAATTTATTCCTGCTAAAATACCCTGCCCAGCGGCTTCCTCATATCCAGTAGTTCCATTAATCTGCCCCGCAAAAAAAAGACCTTTAATTAATTTGCTCTCCAAGGTTTGTTTTAAGGATCTAGGGTCTATATGATCATACTCTATTGCATAACCGGGTTGTATTACTTCCACAGTTTCTAGTCCTTTTATAGATCTCAACATATCTATTTGTTCTTTTAAAGGAAGGCTAGTAGAAATGCCATTGGGGTAAATTACGGCACTGTTAAGTCCTTCTGGCTCCAGCATTATTCTATGCTTTTCTTTATCAAAAAACCTTTGAACTTTATCTTCTATTGATGGACAATACCGAGGACCACGAGAGGATATAGATCCGTTGTATAACGGGCTTTTTTTTAAGCAGTTTTTAATGTATTTGTGCGTATTTTTATTTGTCCAGGTCACATAACAAGGAACTTGCTCATTGTAAGTTTTCATTGTTTCTGTTGAAAAATATTCAGGCGAAGCATCTCCTATATCTTCCTTTAAAATATCAAAGTTAATAGATTTTTTACTTAACCTAGGAGGTGTTCCGGTTTTAAGCCTCGACATAGGAAGTTTAAGAGAAGTCAAAAACTTTCCTAAATCATTCGAAGCATTTTCATTGATTCTGCCCGCGGAAACTCTTTTGTTTCCAATATGAATAGTTCCATTTAAAAAAGTTCCTGTTGTAAGAATAACAGCCCCCGCTAATACCTTTTCTTTTTTGTCAATAATTACTCCTTCTATCTTTTTATTTTTTATTAGCAACTCGCTGACCATTGACGAAAAAATTGTTATATTATTATAATTTTTGAGAGAATTATTAATCGCATTTTTATATAGAATTCTGTCTGCCTGGCATCGAGGACCTCTTACGGCAGGACCTTTGCTTCTATTAAGAACTTTATACTGTATACTAGCTATATCTGCTGAAACTGACATTTCCCCACCTAATGCATCTATCTCTCTCACAATGTGCCCTTTTCCAATTCCTCCAATAGCAGGATTACATGACATCTCTCCAATCTTGGAGGAGTCAGATGTAATTAGAGCTACTTTAGTCCCCATTCTTGCTGCAGCCGTTGCTGCTTCAAGGCCAGCGTGACCTCCTCCAATAACTACGATTTCATAATTTTTATTCATATTCTCTAATATTACTTTTTTAAAACATTTATACAAGAATTTTAAATATAAATATGTTTCACGTGAAACATTACTTTCCGACACAGAAATTAGAAAATATATTTCCTAAAACATCTTCAACGTCGATCTGTCCTAATATTCGTTCTAAATTATTAATGGCAGCTCTCAGATGCTCAGCAACTATCTCTTCATCTCTTTCATTAATAGCACTGCTCAATTCTGCAAGAGCTCTTTCCAAGTCAGCTTTTTGCCTATGGTTCGTATAAAAAAATTCATTTTGTTCTTTTCTTTTTGTCTTATTTAATATGTGCTTATAAATAGCTTCTAACAACTTTTCCACGCCCTCTCCTGTTTTTGCAGATACAAAAAATATTTTTTTTCCTTTATATTGGATTTTGAGGGCAGCTTTATTCCCCTTATCTATCTTATTAAAAATTTGCCAAGACCTTTTAATTTCATTCTTCTTTATATTGGTTATATCATTAACATTTAGTACTAGGTCCGCCTCCTTTGCAGCTTTTAATGCCTTTTTAATTCCCTCTTTTTCTACTAGATTTTTAGTTTTTCTTATTCCTGCCGTATCAAAAAATGTTATTTGATATCCATTATAGTTAATTTTTTTTTCTATTACATCTCTGGTGGTTCCTGGTATTTTCGTCACTATAGATTTTTCTTTTTTAATTATATAATTAAACAGGCTTGATTTTCCAGAGTTAGGAGGCCCTGTAAATGTAACTTTAAGCCCTTGAGCTATTAAATCACATAAATCTCCTTCTTGAAGAACTTTTTTTATTTGCATTATGATTTTGCTTAATTCTGTACTTATATTAATTTTTTCTGGAACATCTTCCTCATCCGAAAAGTCTATGGTTGCTTCAATTTTGGAAAGAGCATTTATCATGATTTTTCTCCAAAGGTTTATGGGAATTGAAAGACCTCTGTTTAGTTGTTTTATAGATAGAGATCTTTGTTTTTCATTCTCGGCTAAAATTATATCATTAATGGCTTCCGCTTTTACTAAATCAATTTTTCCGTTAACTAATGCCCTTTTAGAAAACTCTCCTGCTGTAGCAAATCTTAGTCCTTTGATTTTAGAAAAACAATTTATAAAAGCACGGCTAGTTGTATTTCCACCGTGACAGAATATCTCGAATGAATCTTCTCCAGTATAACTATTGGGTTTAGGCATCCAGCAAATTAAACAAATATCAATAATTTCGTCTTTGATAAAGGGATGATAGATTTTTTTTAATGTAAGCTTTCTTTCAACTGGTAATATTTTATTTTTTATAAGTAATCTTAATATCTTACTACTGTTGTCTCCTGACACCCTAAAAACTGAGATAGCTGATGATCCTACTGATGAAATGGGAGCAAATATGGTATCATACATTTTAATTTTTTATAATAAGACTTTTTACTAACCTATTGTCTTTGATATATTTCTCAATTATTAAATCTATATCTTTTTTTGTAGTTACTTTCATCCATACACCCTCAGGATAGATTACCATTAAGGGCCCCTTTTTGCATCTATTTAGACAACCCGATGTATTCACTCTTACATTCCTAATTCCGATTTCTTTAATTCTTTCTTTCATGTAATTTCGCAATGTAATAATTTCATGGCCTCCACAAGAACGTTTGTTCTTATCTTCCCTCACATTAGTACAAAAGAATATATGTTTTTTGTAAAATAACGTCATATCTATTTATTAATTCCTATATTACTTTATTCGCTACAATTTTTTTATTATAATTAAAAGTATTTATAAATTTGCATTATTATAATATAGTAAATAATGCTTTCTAAAACAATAAGGATACATAATCCTGGTCCTGCAGAAAATATGAAGTGGGATGAGATTGAAGTTCCTTTTCCTTCTGAAGGATATGTAACAATTAAGCACTCATATATAGGATTAAATTACATTGACACATACCATAGATCTGGATTATACCCTTTGCCCTTGCCTGCTACTATAGGCATGGAAGCTGCAGGAGAAATAATAGAAGTTGGACACAACTCTAAATTTAAAAAGGGCGAAAAGGTTATATATGCTTTAGGTCCTCCAGGAAGTTATTCTGACGTGAGGAATATGCCTGAAAAAAAAATAATTAAGATTCCTGATGGAGTAAAAGAAAAAGTTGCTGCGGCAATAATGCTTAAAGGAATGACTGTAGAATATTTGACAGAAAGAACCTTTCTTGTAGATAAAAGTCATACTGTTCTTTTACATGCTGCTGCAGGAGGTGTAGGGCAAATTGCTATACAGTGGATAAAAAGTAAGGGCGCTAAAATCATTGGAACTGCTGGAAGCCCAGAAAAAGCAGAGATGGCAAAGAAAAAAGGATGTGACCACGTAATTTTGTACAATGAAAAAAGCTTTAAAAAAGAAGTAATGAATTTAACTGATGGAAAAGGTGTCAATGTTGTTTATGATGGTGTAGGAAAAGAAACAGCCCTTGAAAGTTTAGAATGTCTTTCTCCTTTGGGTATGTTAGTAATATTTGGAAACTCTTCAGGCAATGCTCCTGCTATAGACCCTGGCCTTTTAGCAAGCAAAGGGAGTTTATTTCTGACAAGACCTTCGTTGATGACTTATAATGCTGAGGAGAACAATATGACAAAAAGCGCAAATAGAGTTTTTGACATGTTACAATCCAAAACAATAAGCCCTAATATTGGAAAAGAATATCTTTTATCAGATATTGTAGATGTGCATAAAGCTCTAGAAAATAGAGAGACTACTGGCACTGTTGTTTTAAGGAACAATTATTGATTCATAGCATCAAAAAAGTCGTTATTATTTTTAGATGATCTAAGTTTTTCTAAAAGAAATTCCATAGCATCGGTTGTTCCCATAGGAGATAAGATTTTTCTTAAAACCCACATTTTTGATAATATACCTTTTTCAACTAGAAGTTCTTCCTTTCTTGTTCCCGATTTAGCTATATCAATGGCAGGAAAAGTTCTTTTATCTGCTAGCTTTCTATCTAAAACTATTTCCGCATTACCTGTTCCTTTAAACTCTTCAAAAATAACTTCGTCCATTCTCGAGCCAGTTTCTATCAAGGCGGTCGCAATAATAGTTAAACTTCCTCCTTCTTCTATGTTGCGAGCAGCTCCAAAAAACCTTTTGGGCCTTTGTAGTGCATTAGCATCTACACCGCCAGTTAAAACTTTTCCGGAAGAAGGAACTACTGTATTGTAAGCTCTTGCTAGCCTTGTAATAGAATCTAACAATATAACCACATCTCTCCCACACTCAACTAGCCTTTTTGCTTTTTGTATTACCATTTCTGCAACTTGAACATGTCTGCTAGCAGGCTCATCAAAAGTAGAAGATACAACTTCTCCTTTTACTGTTCTTTGCATATCTGTAACCTCTTCTGGCCTTTCGTCTATAAGTAAAACTATCAAATAGACTTCTTCATGATTATTTTCAATAGAATGTGCAATACTTTGCAATAGCACAGTTTTTCCTGTTCTAGGAGGGGAAACTATAAGTGCTCTCTGCCCTTTTCCAATTGGAGATACCAACTCCATTATCCTAGGCGACATGTATTTTTTTCTTAATTCTGGATCCGAGGAATCCATTTCTAGCTCTATTCTAGTTTCTGGGTATAGAGGTGTAAGATTGTCAAAATTACTCTTTACTCTAATTTTTTCAGGGGCTTCAAAGTTTATTTTTGTGACTTTTATTAGTGCAAAATATCTTTCGCTATCTTTAGGCTGTCTTATTTCTCCTTCAACAGTATCACCATTTCTAAGACCAAACTTTCTTATTTGATTTGGGCTTACATATATATCATCTGGTCCTGGCAAGTAATTAGACTCTGGAGCCCTTAAAAATCCAAAACCATCCTGAAGAATATCTATAACACCATCTCCGTGTATAGATGATCCATTGTCGGCAACTGCTTTTAAAATACTAAACATTATGTCCTGTCTTCTCATATTAGCTGCATTCTCGATCTCATGCTCAGTTGCTAACTCTAACAATTCATGTGTCTTCTTTTTTTTCAGTTGTTGTAAATGCATGATAAATTGAAAAGATGTGAGTTTAAATATAATAAAACTTTTTTTTAAAGTCAATAAAGTTAAAACTTTACTAATAAATAAATATATTAAATATTAGAGTATGCAGATAATAAAAAAAATAGCTAAAGATCATCCAAAAATACTTTTTGGTAAAACAGGCGTGCTTATTATTAATCTTGGAACACCTAAGAGCTATAAATGGCTAGATATCAGAAAATATTTAAAAGAGTTCTTAAGTGATAAAAGGGTAATTGAAACAAACAGAGTTTTATGGTTTTTCGTTTTAAATCTAATTATATTGAATTTTAGACCACATAAGACAGCTAAAAATTATAAAAAAATATGGTTGAAAAATGAAAATATATCTCCATTAAAATTCTATACTGAATTGCAAAAAAAAAAATTACAAAAAAAATTTCGTCAGAAAAATATACTAGTTGATTATGCCATGCGATATGGAAGTCCCAGTATAAATGAAAAGATACAAGATTTGAAAAGTAAAGGCTGTGAGGATATTATAATTTTACCTTTATATCCTCAGTATGCTGCGCCTACTACAGCATCTGTCTGTGACGAAGTTTTTCGTACACTTATAAAAATGAGGTGGCAACCTAACATAAAAATCGTTCCTCACTATGACTCACACCCATATTACATTAAAGCTCTTTCTGTAAGCATAAAAGATACTCTAAAAAAATTAAACTATAAGCCTGATCTAATAGTTGCATCATACCACGGAATTCCTCAAAAATATTTCAACAGTGGAGATCCTTATCATTGCTATTGTCAAAAAACTACTAGGTTGCTAAAAGAAAAAATGAAAATTTCTATTCCTTTTCTTACTACTTTTCAATCAAGATTTGGTCCTCAGAAATGGCTAGAGCCTTATACTGATCAAACTTTAAAATCTCTTCCTTCAAAAGGAATAAAAAAAATCCTGATAATTTGTCCTGGCTTTGCCTCTGATTGTATAGAGACACTTGAAGAAATAAAAATAGAAGCAAAAGAAATCTTTTTAGAAAATGGTGGGCTGCGTTTCGAGTATGTTCCATGCTTAAATGATAACAATAGTCACATAAATCTAATGTATAATCTAGTGCTTAGATATTTATAATCTTTATATGTACTTACTTTTTAAATCTCTTCATATTATTTCATTTGTAGCATGGATGGCAGGATTACTGTATTTACCTAGGTTATTTGTTTATCATGCTGATGAGAGAGTTAATAGTAAAACTTATAACAAGTTTATTATAATGGAATACAGACTTTTAAAGTTCATCATGAATCCTGCTATGATTCTCACTTGGGTATTCGGCCTTCTTCTTGTATCTTATGATATTAATTCCGTAGTTTTTACTTTATGGTTCTCATTAAAGTTCTTTTTGGTGCTGGTTTTATCTGCATTTCATGGATATCTTTCCAAATGCAGAAAATACTTTTCTTATAAAATTAATAAAAACAGTGCAAAATTTTACAAATTTATTAATGAGATACCTACCGTCATACTAATTCTTATAGTATTATTAGTAGTTTACAAGCCTAGCTTATAAAATTTCTTACTAATCTTATGCATTCTTCTACATTTTTTCTAGGAGTTTGAGGTAATATTCCATGACCTAAATTAAAAATAAAGTCTTTTCCTTCCATATCTCTAAGAATTTTTAATACGCTTTCTTTCATTGCTGTTCCCCCAACCAACAGCTTAACTGGGTCTAAGTTTCCTTGAAAGATAAGGTTTTTAGGTAAATTATTCAAATAATCTTTCATTCTTACTCCAGAACTAAAACTTAATATGTCGATATAGTTATATAAATCTTTAAGATCATAGTTTATATCCTTTGAAAAAAAACTAATTGGTGTATTAGGATAAACTTTTTTTATAGTTTTACATATTTTTTTTATTGGTTCTAAAGAAAGTTTTTGTTTAGAAGAATAGTCTAAAACATTAGAATGAGTATCAAAAATTTGTATGATATCAGCACCGCTTTCTATTTGTCGTTTCAAATGTTCTATTATAATATCAGTCAAGATACTAATTATATTATTCATTAGATTCTTATTCTCATAGGCGGTCCTCCTTGCTACCATTAAGTCCTTAGTTAAATTCCCTTCTATTAAGTATGCTGCTATTGTCCATGGAGCTCCTGCAAAACCTATTAGTGGCTTGTTTAAGATCTTAACCTCTTTCTTAACTTTTTTTAAACTCTGATACACTGGCATTAGCCTATCATACTTTATGTGATTTTTTTCCTTCTTAAATATTTTCTTTATATCTTTATTCTCAACCTCTGGGCCTTTGTTTTTAATGAAGTCTACTTTAATATCTAAACAATCTAAGATTATTAGAATATCCGAAAATATAATTGCGGCGTCAAAATTAAATTTTCTCACTGGTAGTAAAGTAATTTCAGTTACTGCACTTTCGTTTTTGCACATAGTAATAAAATTACTAAACTTTTTTTTTATTTCATTATATTCATACATATATCTACCAGCTTGTCTCATAAACCAAATAGGAGTAGATTTGCAGTTAAAAAGTTTTTTTACATTATTCATATATATATATTAAGAATATATTGTTGTTGTTGTAATGAATATAATAACAAGGATTAAATCTTATTAACAAATTTATCAACAACTAATGATAAAGTTAACAT
>JAYYAX010000050.1:0-24197 GCA_036042925.1 Pseudomonadota bacterium | reverse complement strand
TTAATAATACTAAAGTTTATATTTCTTTAGGGACTAATCTTAGAAGCTTTTCTAATAATAATGTTAAATATTTTCTCAATTCTGTTATTATTAGACTAGGATTAATAGGATTAAAGGTAAATAAAAAATCAAGTATTTGGTTAAGCAATCCAATACCTTACAACTGTGGTCCTATTTTTTTTAATTCTGTAATAGAATGTACAATGTCATATAACTTAAAATTAAGTGCAAAGCAACTACTAAAAAAAACTAATCATATTGAGAAAATTTTAGGAAAAAAGTTTAAAGGAAAAAACAAACAGAGAGTAATTGATATTGATATAATAGATTTTAAAGGTAAAATATTAACTGATGAAGTTATTATTCCTCATCCAAGAATGCATTTAAGAAAATTTGTTTTATGTCCTCTTTACGAAATAAATAAGCACTGGTGTCATCCAAAGTTTAAAAAAAACTGTACCTTTCTGATGTCTAGAATAAAAGGTTTTCAATTCTTAAAAAAAAGAAAAATGTTTTCTTGATTTTTTTTTTAATTATATTAAATTTTTAATATGGCAAGAGTAACTGTAGAAGACTGTATTAAAATTATAGATAACAGATTTGAACTGATTTTGGTTGCATCGGAAAGATCTAAAACTTTAGCTAAAGGTGTTGAGCCACTTCTTGAAAGAGATAGAGATAAAAATCCAGTCTTAGCATTAAGAGAAATAGCTGAAAATAAATTAGATCTGAATGCTACTAAAGAGGATTTGGTAAAAGGGTTACAAAGTGTTCATGAAGAAGTCTTAGTTGAACCAGAAGATAGCAACACTAACCAAGATGATCAACCTGTTGATGATGATTTAATAAAAGACTTGGAAGCAAACGCAGGAGAGGCTGGGCTATCTATTGAAGAAAATGAATAGTTTTAATCTACATGGTTAAAACCAGTCAAGATTTTTATAAAAATCCAGAAAAGTATCTAGTAAAACTAAAAAACCAAATTAAGAAATATAATGTAAGTCTTAATGAGGACTTACTCAAAGATGCTTATTACTTTTCATTTAACAGACATTTGTTTCAATTAAGAGACTCAGGAGATCCTTACGCATATCACCCTTATGAAGTAGCTAAAATATTAGCAGAACTAAAGTTTGATTTAAAAAGTATAGCAACTGCCTTGCTACATGATACAGTTGAAGATGGTGTAGCTACAAATTGCGAGATAGAAAATTCATTTGGAAAAGAAATTAGTTATTTGGTGAAAGGCGTTACTAAACTATCAAAGCTTCAATTACCAGATAGAGAAGTTAGAGAAGCTAGTAACTTTAGTAAATTTATTATTGCTATATCAAAAGATATTAGAGTTTTGCTTATTAAATTAGCAGATAGATTACATAACATGAGAACAATAAGGTTTGTTAAAGATAAAAAAAGAAAAATTAAAATAGCTAAAGAAACCTTAGAAGTCTATGCTCCTCTAGCAGGCAGAGTAGGGTTTCAGATAATGAGAGAAGAATTAGAAACCCTTTCTTTTGAGCAAACAAACCCAGTAGCATACCAATCTTTATATAAAAGAATAAATTATTTGACCGAAAAAAATAAAAATTTCGTAAAAGACACTATAGAAAATATAAAAAGAATTTTGTCAATAAATAATAAAAAAGTTAAGGTTAGTGGTAGGCAAAAAAAAATTTATTCAACATGGAAAAAAATGCAAAGTAAGTCGATAGGGCTTGAGAATGTATCAGATATTTATGCTTTTAGAATAATTACTGAAACGAAAGAAGATTGTTATAAAATATTGGGAAAAATTCATATGAAATGGTCCATGGTCCCTGAGCGCTTTAAGGATTATATATCTACCCCAAAACCAAATGGATATTCTTCTATTCATACCACAGTTATAGGTCCAGAAGGAGTTCAAATGGAACTACAAATAAGATCTGAAGAAATGCATAAAATAGCGGACTATGGAGTAGCCTCTCATTGGATTTATAAGAATATGGGACACAAATTTTCTAAAAGAGAGATAAAAGAAAATAATAAGTGGTTTCAAGACGTAATTGAAATTATCAAAGCTGCAGGAGGGCCAAGAGAATTGATGGAACATTCAAGAATGAATATGTATTCCGAAAATGTTTTTTGTTTTACACCTAAAGGTGATGTTATTTCAATGGTTAAAGGTTCATCTGCACTAGATTTTGCGTATGCTATACATTCTACTCTCGGTGATAAAACTATAGGAGTTAAAATAAATGGAAACTTATCACCCATAAATGAAATAGTTTCAAATGGAGACCAAATAGAAGTGTTGATTTCTAAAGGTCAAAAACCTCAGCCTAATTGGTTAACTTTTTGTATAACTGGTAAAGCTAGAAGTCAAATTAGAAAGTCTTTAAGAGATCATGAAAAAGATGAATTCGAAAAATTAGGAAAGGAAATACTTAAAAAAATACTTTTAGATATAAATAAAAAAGCTACAAAAAAAACATTATCAATGTTGATAAATATTTTTAATTACGATACCTACAGATCATTTTATATAGCATTAGGTAGAGGTGAAATTAACTCTAATTTAATTTTAGAGACACTTATTCCAAAATCAAAAAAAAATAATGTAAAAATTAAGGAAGCCAGGAATAAGTTGCCAATTAATGGCTTAGTTAAAGGTCAGGCTGTAAACTTTGCTGAGTGTTGTAATCCACTTCCTGGAGAAAATATTGTGGGAATTTTAAATGAAAAAAAAGGAATAAGTGTTCATTTAATAAATTGTTCTGTTTTAGAAAGATTTATAAATTTTCCTGAACTCTGGTATGAATTAGCTTGGAATTCTGATTCTGTTAACTATTTACAAACAGCTAGAATTAGTTTAATAGTTCAAAACAAAATAGGATCATTTAATAAAATTACAAATTGTATATCTAAGTTAAATTCAAATATTGTTGATATTAAAATAAATAAGAGAGAAGAAGATTTCTTTTATCTGGATGTAGATGTTCAAGTAACAAACTCTAAGCATTTTAATGATTTATTAGTATCTCTTAAATTAGAAGATGTTATATATAAAGCTGAAAGGATTTAAAATTAATAAAATACTAGATATTTATAAAAAAACAAATTCCTTGCAGGAAGGACATTTTGTACTCTCATCTGGATTACACAGCCCTATTTACCTACAATCAGCTATTGTATTAAGCTATCCAAAGTATCTTAAGGTAATTGGAAAAGAATTATGTATTTTAATAAAAAAAAAATTAAATTTTAAAGATATTGATCTAATAATTTCACCTGCAATGGGAGGAGTTATTATAGGAAGCAAGGTAGGCGAAATAATGGGTATTAGATCGATTTTTTTAGAAAGGGAAAAATCAGAACTTATCCTCAGAAGAGGTTTTGATATAAAAAAGAATTCAAATACATTAGTTATAGAGGACGTCATTACGACAGGTAAATCGTCAGAAGAATGTATTTCTGCTGTAAAAAAATATAATGCTAAAGTATTAGGAGTATTTTCTATAATCAACCGAAATGTGGGTAATATTTCTCACAAAATACCAAGATATTCTTTAGTAAATTTAAAGGCTCCTCTCTACAGTTCTGACAAATTACCCGACTCTTTGAAAAGCATTCCTATAAGAAAACCAGGAAGTAGGTTTTTAAAGTAGGAAATTATGCCATTTGGAAGAAGAAATAAAATTAATTATATAAAACTAATAAAGAATAGCATAATAATTTTATTTAGCTTTAATAGGACAAAAAAATATATCCTTCTTAATCTAAAGCGTATGAAAGGCTCTTCGCATGAAATTGCATTAGGACTTGCCTGTGGAGTATCCATATCATTTACACCTTTCTTAGGTTTTCATGCATTATTAGCCATGACTTTAGCCTGGATATTAAGAGGTTCCATGGCTGCAGCAATAATAGGGACACTTTTTGGAAATCCATGGACATTTCCTTTTATTTGGTATGTCAGTTATGGAATAGGAAAATTATTTTTATCAAATAATGTAGAGCTAGATATAAAGTATTTATTTCCAAGCCTTAAGGATGAAATGATAGTATTACTGATATTGATTAAAAACATATTTCTTACAACAGATTACTCTGAAATAAAAAATAATTTCCTTTCTTTAAAGTTTATTCCCACAATGGCAATAGGATCTATTCCAATGATATTTATTTTTTGGTTTTTATCTTACTTTATTTTTGAAAGTATTATAAATTCTTATAAAAATAAAATTAAAAAAAAAAAGTGATATGAAACTTGGCGTCAATATAGATCATGTAGCAACAATAAGGAATGCTAGAGGGGGTAAACATCCCTCACCATTAAAAGCTGCAATAATTTCAGAAAAATCGGGAGCTAGTTCAATAGTAGTTCATTTAAGAGAGGATAGGAGACATATAAAAGAGCAAGACATTAAGTCTATACTTGATAATATAAAAATACCTCTGCAACTTGAAATCGCACCCACAGAATTTATGTTTGACTTTGCTTTAGCAAACAATATAAAAAAAGTGTGTATTGTTCCTGAAAAAAGAAAAGAACTTACAACTGAAGGAGGACTAGATTTAGATGCCAGTAATAGTTTTCTCGTTAAAAATCTTCCTAAACTAATTGAAAATAAAGTAGATGTGTCTTTATTTATAGATCCTGACTTGCAAAATATAGAAAAAGTAAAAGATTTAAACATCACATCTGTTGAAATTCATACTGGAAAGTATGCAAATGCAGTATCTAAAGATGAAGATTTTTTTTTAGACGAAATAAAAAAAATGGTAGAATTTTCATTAAATGAAAAAATTAGAATTAGTGCAGGGCATGGACTAACTTTTGATAAAGTTAAAAATATTGTATCAATTAAAGGAATAGAAGAATTAAATATAGGCCATTTTATTATAGGAGAAGCTATATTCTATGGCCTAGAAAATGTTATTATAAAAATGCTAAAAATGATAAAAAATAATTAATGATTTTAGGAATTGGAATAGATATATGTGAAATTAAAAGAATATCAAAGGTATTAGAAAAATTTAATACTAGGTTCGAAAATAGGTGCTTCACTGAACGTGAAAGAATAAAGTGCAGAAAGGCCTATGATATATCTAGTTGCTATGCAAAAAGGTTTGCAGCTAAAGAGGCAACATCAAAAGCATTAGGAACTGGTATAAGTAATGGAATATTTTGGAGAGAAATAGAGGTCATAAATCTTCCCTCAGGTAAGCCTATTGTAAATTTATATGGTAAAGCAAAAAAAAGATTAGAAAGTATGTTGCCAAAAAATATGGCAACAAATATTCTTATTAGTATTACTGATGAAAGAGAGTATGCTCAAGCCTTTGTAATAATACAGACCTATAGGGTTTAAGGAGAATAAAATGAATAAAATTTTAATTTTACTGATAATTATAGTAATTATCTATCTACTAATTAAAGAGAGGATGATAGAGGTATTTAAAACCTTTATTATAGCAATTCTGATTGCAGTTTTTTTGAGAAGTTTTGCTTACGAACCATTTACTATTCCTTCAGGCTCCATGAAACCTAATTTACTAGTAGGTGACTTTTTGTTTGTATCAAAGTTTTCTTACGGCTATAGCAAATACTCAGTACCCTATGGAAGATATTTGCCTTTTAAGGGGAGAGTTTTTTATAGTGAGCCTAAAAGAGGAGATATTGCAGTTTTCAAATTCCCTGGAGACAATAAAACAGATTACATAAAAAGAATTATTGGTTTTCCAGGAGATACTGTTTCTATAAAAAATGGGTTGGTGTTTGTAAATAATAAAGAACTATCAAAATTAAAAATCGGGACATTTGAGGATATGCACAGAAACGGATACCTAGAAAAATTTGATAAGTTTCAAGAACGTAATAGTGACGGAAAAAAATATATTGTATTAGATGACAAAGAGTTTGATGGTATAATAAATCCTAATGCTAGAGAAAATATATTTGATGTTAATAATACAAAAAATTACAGCGTTCCCGACGACCATTTTTTTGTTATGGGCGACAATAGAGAACACTCTTCAGATAGTAGAATTCTATCTCAAGTAGGATATGTACCTAAAGAAAATTTAGTAGGTAAGGCTTCCCTAATATTTTTGTCTATAGAATATTCAAATAAATATTTTAACTTGTTTGGTATTAATTTTTTTAAGATACCAAAGTCTATTAGAGTTGATAGATTAGGTCACATATTTAAATAATGAAAATAGAAGAACTTAGAAGGGAGTTCAAGACCATAGTCCAATATGAAAATGTAATTTGTAAAAAGGAAAATAAGGAAAGAAAAATTTTTCAAAGATTAGAATTTTTAGGAGATAAAGTTTTAGGATTAATTTTATCTTCTATGATATTCAATAAATATGAAAAATTCAGTGAAGGTAAGTTATCGAGGATTACCGCTCATCTTTGTTCTGGAAAAATATTATGTGAAGTTGCGTCAGAATTAAGACTAGATATATATTTAAAGAAAAATAAAATTAAATTTTCTAATAAGGGTTTAGCTGACACTTTAGAGTCAATAATAGGTGCATATTTTATAAAAAACGGCTTTAATAAAACAGTAAAGATAATAGACATACTTTGGAAAAAAAAAATTAGTGGTGTTAATAAAATTAAGGCTGATAATAAAACGGCACTACAAGAATGGAGTCAATCAAAAAAATTAGGATTGCCAAAATATTTATTAGTGAAAAAATCAGGCCTAGATCATGATCCTTTTTTTAAAATAAAAGTTAAAGTAAAAAAGTATAATGCAGAATTTGGTGAAGGTAAAAATATTCAAGATGCAGAACAGAACGCAGCAAAAAAATTTTTAAATAAATTGAATATTTAAAATGAAAAAAAAACTTATCAGTACTATAAAGATCTCTATTGCAGGAGAGCCTAATGTAGGTAAATCTACTTTTATTAACAAGGTTTTAAAAAAAAAAATTTCCACTGTAACAAGAAAATCTCAAACCACAGTTAAAAAAAAGACAGATATGATTTTATTTAAAAAAAAGCAATTTGTGTTTTTAGATACTCCTGGAATTTTTAGCAATAAAGAAAGAATATCAAGAAGTACGTTTAAGCAGGCATCCAACGCAATTTTAGAAAGTGACTTAGTTTTAATTTTGATAAATGCTTTAAATCCACATATTAAAATTTCCCTAGAAATACTAAATTACATCAAATCCTTAGATAAAGATTATTTGATAATCATTAACAAAATAGATCTTCTGAAGAAAAAAAATTTTCTATCAACAATGGAATTTTTTAAAAATAAGTTTGATACGAATGAATTAGTTACTATTTCTGCACTTAAGTCTACTGGTATAATTTCTTTATTAAATTATATTAATGAAAACTATAAATTTTATTTGAAGCAAGTATATAATAATAAAACTAATGTAATAGATCCGTCTTTTATAGAGGAAATAGTTAGAGAAAAAGTATTAAATAATATTCATGATGAAATTCCATATAAGTTAAATTTTAAAACAGATAACATAAAACGCAACAAGGATAAAAGTTATAAAATAGATGTTAGTATTTTTTTTAAAAAGAATTCTCATAAGCCAATTATCCTTGGAAAGGATGGAAAAAATATAAAAAAAATTAGTATCAGTGCTAGGCTGGATCTTGAAAAAATATATAAAGAAAAATTTCATTTATTTATATACTTAAAAAAAATAAATTATAAAAGAGTTAAGGTTGATAATTTGGAAAAATAAAGCAATAGTTCTATCTAAAACAAGCTATTCTGAAAATTCCTTAATCTTAAAGATATTTACTGATAAGAATGGAATACAAAGAGGTTTAGTTAAGGGTGGTAAAAATATTAAAAAAAGCAATATTTATGAAACAGGAAATCTGATAGCTGCAGAATGGAGAGGTAAAAATGAAGATTCTTTGGGCATATTAAAATGTGAATTAATTGAAGCCAACTCAGGAATTTTTATAGAAGATACAAAAAAGTTTTTATCTTTAATATCTTTAGTTAATTTAATAGAATTCTGTTTTTTGGAAAATGAAAAAGAAGAAGAACTTTTTATGAAGAGTCATAATCTCATAAAAGAAATAATTAAAGATAAGGAAACTTGGCTTAAGAACTATGTTAAATGGGAGCTTTTTTTACTAACAAAAATAGGTTTTGGTTTAGAACTGAGCAAATGCATAGTCTCTGACTCGAAAGAAAATCTTAGCTTCGTATCTCCTAAATCTGGTTGTGCAGTAAGTAAATTATCAGCGAAAGGATGGGAGAACAAACTTCTTCCACTTCCAGCTTTTTTGATTTCAAATGTTGAAGCTAGTTTATTAGATATAAAAAATGGTCTAACTTTAACAGCATTTTTTCTTAAAAAATTCGCCAAGACCATTAATAAAACTTTACCATTTACTAGAGACTATTTTATAGATAATATTTAAAGATGTTACTTAAAAAAATTTCTACATTTATAAATAATTTAAATTTAAAGATTGGTGAGTTTTTTTCTTGGTTATTGCTTTGTATGGTATTATTAACATGCTTAATAGTAATCTTAAGGTATTTATTCAATATTGGTTTTATTTGGATGCAAGAGTTAGTTCGTTTTTTTTATGCAGCTGTTTTCATGCTATGTGCCGCTTATACTCTTGTTGAAAATGCACATGTTAGAGTTGATATTTTTTATTCAAAAATGTCAGAAAAAAATAAAAATTTAGTGAATATTTTAGGATCTATATTTTTCCTAATCCCTGTTTGTTTCACCACATTCTTTTACTCTTTTAGTTATGTTATTAATTCTTGGATGCAATTAGAAGGATCACTTGAAGAAAGAGGTTTACACGCAGTTTTTATTATGAAAACTTTTATTTGGTTATTCTCATTTATGCTATTTGCTCAAGCTTTATCTATTATATTTAGTAATATTAATAAGATTAGAGGCTGACAATGATTTCACAGGAGTTTATACTAGTTAGTATGCTAAGTGTTCTATTTTTAGCACTTTTATCAGGTTATCCTGTGGCTTTTACAATTTCTGGAGTATCTTTACTTTTTGCATTATTAGGCGCTTCCTTAAATATATTTGACATGTCTTTTGTATCGGCCTTTCCAAATAGAATTTACGGTATTATGACAAATGATTTATTAATATCAGTTCCTTTATTTGTTTTCATGGGAGTTATGTTGCAAAAATCAAAAATAGCAGAAGAACTAATAGAATCTATGGGTATATTAATGCAAAATGTAAGATCAGGATTAACAATATCTGTTACTTTGGTAGGAGCCTTATTAGCAGCGTCCACTGGTATAGTAGGAGCTACTGTAGTAACTATGGGTTTATTATCTCTGCCAACAATGCTAAAACAGGGATACTCACCAAAGCTAGCTAGCGGCACAATATGTGCCGCGGGAACTTTAGGCCAGATTATTCCACCTTCTATAGTGCTTATATTATTGAGCGATCAAATATCAGCATCTTACCAGCAAGCACAACTAGCCCTAGGAAATTTTTCCCCTGAGTCAGTCAGCGTCACTGATTTATTTTTTGGAGCTTTAATTCCAGGTTTATGCTTAGTGGTAATGTATATATTTTGGCAAATTATCAACTCGTTCCTTAACCCAAAAAGCATACCTGACAAAAAAATTGTAATAAATAAGAATATAAAAGAATTATATATAGGAATATTAAAAGCTTTGATGCCGCCACTGATTTTAATTGTATCTGTGTTAGGCTCTATCTTGGCCGGCCTTGCAACTCCTACTGAGTCTGCTGGAGTAGGAGCTTTAGGAGCAATAATATTAGCTTATTTTAAAAAACAACTTTCTTTGCAAGTTTTTAAAGAAGTAGTTCAGGATACAGCCAAAACTACTTCTATGGTTTTTATAATTTTAGTGGGAGCTGCACTTTTTTCATTGGTATTTAGAGGGTATGGGGGTGATGAAATAGTTGCTCATTTTTTAACTAATATTGAGGGTGGAGTTGTAACTTCAATTATAATTACTATGTTTGCTATTTTTATATTAGGCTTCTTTTTAGAGGTTTTTGAAATAATCTATGTGGTAGTACCTATAATAGGCCCTGCTATTTTAATGATGGGTGTTGATCCTTTGTGGTTTGGTATAATGATTGCCATCAATTTGCAAACATCATTTTTAACACCACCTTTTGGATTTGCACTATTTTATCTTAGAGGTGTAGCCCCCCCATCAGTAAAGACTACACAAATTTATTCTGGCGCCATCCCATTTGTGATTATTCAGTTATTAATGCTATTTATATTATGGCATTTTCCAGAGTTAGCAACACACTTACCAAAAGTTATTTACAATTAGCTATCAAAATTTGTGTTATTTTTAGTTCAGGTGTTTTATATTAAACGATGATATGACTGGTAATAATAAAAATGAAATACTAGAAATTTGGGGTTATAAAACTTATAGGCCTTTTAGAATTTATTGGATACTTAATGAGTACAATCTAAAATTTAAAAGTTATAAAATAGGTTCTAGGACAGGTGAAACTCAAACTGAAAATTACTTGAAAATGAATCCAAAAGGGAAAATTCCTATTCTTAAGCATAATAATAATATAATTACAGAAAGTTTAGCGGCAGTAAATTATATTGTGAACAATTTTAATCAACCAGAAGATTTTTTCATTCCTAACACCGCTTTAGAAAAAGCTAAGGTAGATGAATGGATTGCCTTTTCTTTAATGGAATTAGATTGTTTAGTAGTTTATATTTTACGTAGACATGAAAAGGAAGAAAATTTAGGATTGGCAAAACTTTATGGAGAAGCTCCTAACGCTGTTAAAACAGCAAGAGAACATTTTGATAGAATGTTAAAAGCTTGTGAAAATAAAATTCCTAACAGAGGTTGGTTGTTTGGTGAAAGTCCATCAGTAGCAGACATAATATTTCTCAGTTGTTTAATGCATTGTGATAGATTTAAGCTAGAGATTAAAAGTGATAAGATACTTTCTTTTTATGAAAGGGCAATTAAAAGAGATAGATATATCAGTGCTTATAAGGATTGCTTTCAGGATTAGTCGTATGAAAAACTTGGAAAGAAATGAGTAATATGGGGCCCCTTAAGGGAATAAGAGTAATAGATTTAACAGCAATGGTTTCTGGGCCTACAGCAACAATGATGCTAGGAGATCAAGGCGCGGATGTTATAAAAGTAGAACCTCTTAATGGAGAATTAATGAGAAAAGTAGGTGATGAAGTAAATGGAATGACTAACTCTTTTTTTTGTTGTAATAGAAGCAAAAGATCAATCACGCTTGATCTCAAGAGTATTGAAGGAATTAATATTCTTAAAAAGCTTGTAAAAAAATCCGATATTTTTGTACAGAATTTTAGACCTGGAACTGTAGAGAGGATGGGTCTTGAATATCAGAAATTAAAAAAAATAAATAAAGATTTAATTTATGTTTCAATCAGTGGATTTGGTGAAGAAGGACCTTACTCAAAACAAAGAGTATATGATCCAGTAATCCAAGCACTTTCAGGGCTTGCTGATATTCAAAGAGATCAAATCACCAAGTTTCCTAAACAAGTAAGGACAATTATACCTGATAAAACTACAGGATTAGCAGCAGCACAAGCCATTAGTGCTGCTTTGTTTTACAGAGAAAGATTCGGAAAAGGACAACATATTAAACTGGCTATGTTAGATGTTATGATAGCCTATCTTTGGCCTGAAGGAAGCGCTTCACTTACATTTATTGGAAAAGAAAAAGATCCTTCCATAGGTCAGTTAGGCTTAGACTTAGTATTTAAAACAAAAGATAATAAGTATATTACTGCAGGTGCCGTAACAGACAAAGAATGGAGGGGTATGTGCAATGCTTTTAATAGAAAAGATTTAGTTAATAATATTAAGTTCTCAACTCCTAATGCTAGGGTAAAATTCAAGGAAGAAAGAAGAAAGCTAATAGCTAATGAGATTTCTAAGTATAATTCAGATGAAATACTTGCTTCTTTTCAAAAGGAGGAGGTTCCCAGTGCTCCTATATTAGACAGAGTAGAACTTTTAAAAAATGAACAAATTATAGTAAATAAGATTTTTAATTTTTATGAAAGTAAGAATTATGGAAAAATAAGAACTCCTAGACCCGCACCTTTATTTTCTGAAACAACTTTAAATGCAAATAAACTAGCTCCTTTATTAGGCGAAAATAGTATTGAAATACTAAAAGAATTAAAATATACAGATACAGAAATAAAGAATTTATTAAAAGAAAAAATTACTTCAAATTAAAATCATTATAATTTAAGAACTCAAATTTATGAACCCGTGTTCAGCAAAAGGAGCTCTTAATCTAGCTATACTCTTAAATTTGTTCCAACTATTGTAAATTTGCTTATTTATATTACCTTGGTTAGCAGTTTCAGCCACAACATCATTAGAAATATTTATCATTTCTTTAAAAACTTTTTTAGGAAAGTTTAACACTTCCACATTATGGTCATTGACGAGTTTTTGTTGTGCATCAGAGTTAGCGGCAGTAAATTCAGACAACATTCTGTTATTTTCGGCTTCACAGGCAAATTGTACAATAGATTTTAAATCTTTTGGAAGAGAATTATAAGCATCCAAATTTATGGAACACTCTAGGACAGAACTAGGTTCATGAATTCCAGGCCCGTAATAAAATTTTGTTATTTTATAAAAACCAAAAGCTAAATCATTCCAAGGGCCTACCCACTCAGTGGCATCAATTGCTCCAGATTGTAGAGCAGGCATTATTTCGCCTCCAGGAAGTGCGACTGCTGTACCTCCCATCCTATTTAGTACTTCAGCAGCTAAACCAGGAATTCTCATTTTCAACCCTTTAAAGTCTTCGATAGTATTTATCTTATTTAAAAACCAACCACCCATTTGGGTTCCAGAGTTTCCTGCCATAAAAGATTTAAGTCCAAACTCCCCATATAATTGATCCCAAAGTTCTTGCCCACCACCGTAATTTATCCACGCATTGTGCTCTTGAGCTACCATTCCTCCTGGCACTGCACCAAAAAATGGCATAGATTTATTTTTATTAATCCAATAATATGGCGAAGCATGAAACATTTGAGCTTTATTTTCCCTTACTGCATCAAAACATTCAAAGGCAGGAACTAATTCTCCAGCAGCAAAAAGTTTTATATCTAATCTTCCTTCAGACATTTCTTTTATACTGTCTGCAATTCTTTGGGCTCCAGTACCTAAGCCAGGAAAATTTTTAGGCCAGGTTGTTACTAATTTCCATTCAAATCTATTCTTTAAAATTGATGTAGATTTTTCTGGGTTACTAGGAGTTCCAGTATCACCACATGAAGATAATAAACCGGCTGCAGTTATTAATCCAGCTGATTTTAATATTTTTCTTCTCGTAATTCTATTTTTTGACATTGGTTACTCCTTACTAAGATAATTAATATTATTTATACCTTTAAAATACTTTTTATTCAAATATCTTTAATAACCAAAATAATTAGGAATAAAAATAATATAAATTATCCAAGTTAAAATTGTAAGAGGTATTCCGCACTTTACATAATCATAAAATCTGTAGTGTCCAGGTGCCATTACCAAAAGGTTTGTCTGATATCCAAAAGGAGTACAAAAAGAAATATTAGAAGCTAAAATTACAGTTATTATAAATGCCATGGGATCGATATTAAATGCGTATGATAGATTAATTACTATAGGTATAAAAATGATAACCGTTGCATTATTGGTTAAAAAGTTAGTGAATATAGTTACCAATATAAATAAGCTACATAGTACAAACGATATGGGCTTATCATTTAAAAAAAACATTAGGTTTTTTGCTATAAGTTGAGCTGCCCCTGAATTTTCTAAGGCTATACCGTAAGCAAGCATTGATGCTACTGTAATATACAATCTTTTGTTAATGGCATTAGCTGCTCTATTTATTGATATAGCATTAGTTAATACCATGGCCGACGCTCCTAAAATTGATGCTGTTGCAAGATCAATAAATCCCGAAGCAGCAGCAAAAATAGTTGTTAAAAAGATTAATGTTGATCTAATAAGTTTCTTTTTTTGGGGTAAATACTTTCTTGTCCAGTCAATTAAGACCACATCAGAATTATTCTTTAAATTAGAAATTGACTCTTCCGATCCTTGTACTAATAAAACATCTCCTGCAAGCAATGGTATTTCTGTTACTCTGTCTTTTAACATCCTAGATCTTCTTAATAAACCCAAAACAATACAACCTGTAAAATTTCTAAATCTAATTTGTTCCAAATCTTTTCCTATCATTTCTGAGCTTGGAGCTACTAAGACTTCTGCAAGTACTCTGGTATCTTTTATCAAATTTTTATCAAGGTCTTGAATGCTTTCGCTAATATCTTTTGTAAGTTGAGGTTGTAGTTGATCTCCTAATTTAGAAACAGCCTCTTCTAATGAATTTCTAGTTGCACCTAAAACTATTATGTCTCCAACTTTTAAAGTCAAGCTATCTATAGGAGGATAAAAGGCATGTTCACCTCTTTGAATAAATAAAATATTACTGTTTTCAAATTCAGTTATGTTATTGTTTTCAATTTCAAGATTTACTAATTTTGAGTTTTCTTTAACTTCCACTTCAGCTAAAAACTGCCTAGCATCTCTAGCAAATGGATTTTTCAGAGCTTTTTGTTTAGGTAATAACTTTGGCACAAATAAAAGAGTAAAAATAAGCCCTGGTATTGCTATTATTAATGCTGGAATTGACATATCTAAAAGACCAATTGGTGAAATACCAAAATCATTTACTAGTCCAGCCCCTATTAAGTTTGTACTAGAACCCATTAAAGTAGTCATACCACCCAACATACTGACATAAGAAAGAGGAAGTAGTGTTTTGCTAATATCTATATTACTTTTATCTACCAACGCAGCTATTAAAGGTATAAACATAACAACAATAGGCGTATTATTCATAACTGAACTTAACAGAGCTACAAAAATTAATATGATGGAGAATAATACAATAGTATTAATTTTATTTTCTAATTCAAATATTTTTGCAATAGAACTTATAGCTCCGGTAGCAACCATACCCTCTGCCATTATAAGTAATGCCATAACAGTAATTAAGCCTGGATTTGCAAAGCCTGACAATAAAGTAGCTATATCAAAAACAGATTGATTGGCAAATATTACTTGAATTAAAGCAAGCCCTGACAATAATCCTATTGAAACTGTTTCCATAGGATATTTATCAATTATAAAGAAAAATAAAGCTATTATACCGACTACAATTGTTGCTAAGGCTATTATATTTAAATCTAATATCATTGTTCTTTAATATTAAAATCAGTAAGAATTTTTTTTCTATTTTGATCTAAAGATGGAGATGCTTTTCTAAAGCTTTTATCTCTAAAATTAGAAAATTTTATTGGATTGCCAGCAACCTTTATTTTTTTATTTTTATTAAATTTAACATCTACTACCATATTTCGTTCAAGAATTTGAGGATGCTCTAAAATTTCTTTGACATTATTAATTTTACTCACAGTCACTCCATGGAACTTTATCTTCTTGATCCAAAAAGAGGTGTTATTTTTTTTCAGAATATTTTCAATATCTTCCTTTAAGCTAGCTGCATTTTTTAGTCTAAGATCATTATTTTTAAATATATTTTTTTTTAATAACGTCTTGCTTGACAATGCTTGGCAAAGTTTTTCAAAAAGAATATCATTACCAGCTGCTATAGCAATATAACTATCTTTACATTTATAGCATTCAAATGGTGCTATTGAAGGATGGCGACTTCCCAGTTTTTTTGGAATTTTCTTATCACAAAAAAATCTTGAAACAGCATTTTCTAGAATTGCTACCTGACAATCCAACATTGAAATATCAATATAACAACCTTTATTGGTCAGATTTCTTTTTATTAATGCTGATTGTATTCCTATTGTAGTAAATAGTCCTGCTACTATATCACCTATTGAGCTTCCTACTCTTACTGGTGATTGGTTTTCATGCCCAGTCAAACTAATTATTCCTCCTAAAGCTTGTACGATCAAATCATATGCAGGCTCTGAAGACATCTTTCCAGTTTGACCAAAACCAGAACAAGAGGCATAAATAAGCCTTGGATTGATTGAGAATAATTTTCTTTTTTTTAATCCTAATTTGTCCATAGTACCTGGCCTAAAGTTTTCTACTAAAACATCTGCTTTTTTGATTAATTCTAGAAATATTACCAGGTCTTTTTTTTTCTTTAAGTTTAATTTAATAGATTCTTTTCCTCGATTTAAAGAAGTAAAATAAGTTGAAGTTTTTTTATAAAAAGGTCCAAATTGTCTAGAGTCGTCTCCTTTTAAAGATTCTACTTTTATGACTCTTGCACCTAAATCTGCTAGTTGCATTGTACAAAATGGACCAGCTAAAACTCTTGTTAGATCAATTACTATAATACCATCTAAGGGTGCCTTTAAGTAATTTCTTAAATTTTTTTCTTTTTCCATAATTCAAAAATATCTTCTGTTGCTTTAAATATTTTTTCAAGTTGTTTTGTGTTAATGATGAAAGGCGGCATAAAATAAATTACGTTTCTGAGAGGTCTTACCCAAACACCTCGCTTAATAAATTCATTACGTAGCCAGTTTAATGTAGCTAAGTTAAATCCATTCACTTCAATTACTCCTATAGCACCAATATATCTAGTATCTTTTACAAATTTATATTTCTTAAATTTTTTAAGATTTATTTCAAAGTATTTTTCTATTTTTTTTACCTTTTTTAATATATTGTATTTTGTTATATAAGTTAAAGTGGCATTTGCTGCAGAACATGCTAAAGGATTTGCCATGTAAGTAGGACCATGCATAAACTCAATATTTTTTTTGTTACCTAAAAACGCGTTGAATATTTTTTTAGTTGCAACAGTAGCACTAAGGCTAAGAATTCCTCCAGTTAAGGCTTTTCCTATACAGACAATATCAGGTTTCGCTCTAGTTTGATGAAACGCAAACATAGTACCAGTCCTTCCAAAACCAGTTGCAATTTCATCTATAATTAACAGAACATTAAATTTTTTTTTTAATTCATAGATTGTATTTAATAATTTAGGAGAATAAATTTTCATACCCCCAGCACATTGAATTAAAGGCTCGACTATAATTCCTGCTATGCTTTCCTCATTTTTTTTTAGAATAATTTCCAGATTATTTTTAAATTTTTCATTGCTCGGAAGTTCACAAAAAAAGTTACGATTTAAATATTTATCAAAAATAAAATGCATGCCTTCGGCAGGATCACAAACCGACATAGCAGCACTTGTATCACCATGATAGCCATTTCTAAAATGTATAAATTTATTTTTTTTTTTCTTTCCTTTATTTATCCAATATTGAACACACATTTTTAAAGCAACTTCTACAGATACAGATCCAGAGTCCACAAAAAAAACTTTTTCTAAATCATTTTTTATCAAATTGACTATTTTTTTCGATAAATCAATTGCTTGTTTATGAATAATACCACCGAACATCACGTGAGGCATAGTTTGTAATTGTTTGCTTACTGCACTTATTAAGTATTGGTTATTATAACCAAGACAGGATGTCCACCAGGAAGATATTGCATCAATTAAAACTTTACCTTTGTCAGAGACTATATAACAATCCTTAGTTTTTTTTGCTTTTACAGGTTTTTTTACACTTTTCATTTGTGTGTAAGGTAGCCATAAATGCTTCAAATCATTATGCATTATTAGATAAAGGTACTTTTTCCGACTTTATTCCAAGCTTATCGAGTAATTTGGTATCTGATTTCTTCTCAGGGTTTGGAGCAGTTAAAAGAATATCTCCTTGAAAAATAGAGTTGGCTCCTGCAAAAAATGCTAAAGCCTGGGTACTTTCATTCATATTGGTCCTTCCTGCTGATAATCTTATATATGATTTTGGCATCATTATTCTTGCTACTGATATAGTTTTAATCAAATCAAAAGGATTAAGGTCTTCTTTCGCTTCTAAAGGAGTTCCAGGAATTTTAATTAATTGATTAAGCGGTACGCTTTCAGGATGTTTGGGAAGATTTGCTAAAGTTATTAACATTTGAATTCGATCATCTTCAGTTTCTCCCATCCCTAGAATGCCGCCACAACATACTTTTAACCCAGCATTTCTAACATTTTTTAGTGTTAAAAGACGATCTTTATAAGTCCTTGTTGTTATAATCTGTTTATAATAACTTTCAGAGGTATCAATATTATGGTTATAATAATCAAGGCCTGAGCTAGCAAGCCTACTTGCTTGGTTTTTGTTAAGCATTCCTAAAGTAGCACAGGTTTCTAGGCCTAGAGATGAAACTTTCTCTACCATTTTACAAACAAGATCTAAATCTTTATCTGTGGGTTTCCTCCAGGCAGCTCCCATACAAAATCTAGTAGAACCATTCTTTTTGGCAGCAATAGCAGCTTCTTCAACTCTTTTTAACTCAATGAGCTTTTCTTTTTTTAAGTTAGCATTGTGATGTGCACTTTGGGGACAGTAAGCACAGTCTTCTGGACAAGAGCCAGTTTTAATGCTAAGCAAGGTACTTAATTGCATTTCGTTATTATTGAAATTTTCTCTATGCATAGAATGAGCTTTAAATAATAGATCGTTTAATGATAAATTAAATAAATTTTTAACTTCTTTTGTTTTCCAATTATGTCTAATAGTTTTTATTTTTTTCATAATTATTTATAATAATATAGGTATTAAAAATATGCTATTTGATAATTACAACAAATTTATAAATTTTAAGCTTAAAGAAATTTTTAATAAAAATCAATTTAGACAACTAAAAGTTACTAAAAGAAGAAAAAAAAGCTATGTGGAAAATGGAAATAAAAAGCTGTTGTCATTTGCATGTAATGACTATTTATCACTGAGCACCGATACAAGGCTAATAAAAGAAGCTACTAAAGCAGCAGAAAAATATGGCACTGGATCTGGAGCTTCCAGATTGATAACTGGAAATAATCCGCTATATAAAAAACTTGAAAAAGAGCTTTCTATAATGAAGAAGACAGAAGCTTGTATTGTATTTGGAAGTGGGTTTCTAGCAAATATTGGCGTTATATCAGCTCTAGCAAACAAAAATGATTTGATTTTGATTGATAACTTAAGCCACTCTTCTAGTTTTCTTGGAACAAAACTAACAAAAGCAAAAGTAATAAAGTTCAAACACAATAATATGTCAGATTTAGAAAAAAAACTTATTTCATATAGAAAAAAGTATGAAAAATGTATGATCCTTACCGAAGGAGTATTCAGTATGGATGGAGATATCGCACCTCAAGAGAAAATTACAAGTTTAAAAAAAAAATATAACGCATTTTTTGTTTTGGATGATGCTCATGGCATAGGAGTACTAGGCGATGGAACTGGCAGCTCTAGCTTGTTTCATGGAAAATCAGAAGTTGATATTTGTATTGGAACGCTATCAAAGTCAATAGGCAGTTATGGTGGTTTCGTTTGCGGAAAAAAAAATCTGATTGATTTCTTAATTAATAGATGTAGAACTCAAATTTATACAACTGGACTGCCACCATCAGTCCTCGCTGCTTCGATAAAAGCAATTAAAATTATTATAAACAGTCCTAAATTAATAAAAAAACCTTTAGAAAATGCAACTTATTTTTCTAATCTTTTTGGGTTGAAAAATCCAAAAAGTTCAATAATTCCAGTGATACTAAATAACGAAAGCAGGGTTATAAATGCTTGTAAGTATTTAGAAAATAAAGGAATTCTAGTGGGTGGTATAAGACCTCCTACGGTTCCTAAAAACACATCTAGGTTAAGAATAGCATTTAACAGTTCTCATACAAAGAGAAATATAGAAGATTTGGCAAATAATTTAAAAAATTTTTTGAAGTATGACAATTAAAAAGTCTTTTTTTGTTACATCTACAGGAACAGAAATTGGGAAAACTTATATTTCTGTAAAAATAATAGAAAATTTCTTAAAAAGAAATATAACTATTTATCCATTTAAACCAATTTTGAGTGGTTTTAATAAAAAATATCTTGGTAGGAGTGACAGTGGAAAATTGTTAATCGCTATTAATAAAAAGCCCTCCTTACCAAATATAATTAAAATTACTCCATGGCTATATTCAAAAGCATTAGCACCCACAGTAGCTGCAAAATATGAAAATAAAAAAATATTATTTAAGGATCTAAAAAAATGGTGTGTAGAAAAAAAGCTAGTTTCCTCTAGTGATTTTGTATTATTTGAAGGAGCTGGTGGTTTAATGGTTCCTATACAAGGAAAAAAAACCTTCTTAGATCTTTTTAGAGATCTGAATATTCCAGTAATACTTGTGGTTGGTAGTTATTTAGGAACGATAAGTCATACTTTAAGCGCTATTGAAAATTTATATAATAATAATGTGAAACTTATTAATATTATATTTAATGAAGGAAATAAAGTTGAAAGCAACCATGAGGAAAACTTAGAGCTTCTTAAAAGCAGCTTAAAATTTAGAATTCCAGTAAGAAGCTTTTCTAATAATGCTGCACAACATCATAAGCAAATAAGTACAATTTCTAATGATATTATAGGATATTTTAATAAAATGGCTTAAAAGTTGCTTATGTAACACATGTCTTGTTTATACATATTGCACAAAAGACTTTTTTTATGCTTAATCTTAATATGTGCAATGCTCATTTACAATAAAAATTCTTTATCTCAGCCTTTCTCATCATTAATCAATAAAATTCTTTTGCAAGATGAAAGCATAAATTCTTCAAAAACCTTGATAAAAAAAAATAGAAATGATTTATCATCGATTAAATCGTTATATACTCCAAAACTTAATTTCTCTGTTCCTGTTGGAAGAGAGATTTTAGTAAATAATGACGCTGCTAACACAGATTTAAACTACTATGAATTAGATGCAAAAATTTCGCAAAATATTTATGATTTTGGCGCTACAAGTAGCAAAATAGAGATTGCTAAAAATCAATTGAATCTCTCTGAAGTTTCTAGTGAAAATGTAAAAAGTGGTAAGATACTTGAAGCACTTTCAGCATATTTAAATTATATGAAAGCATTTAATGTCTTACAATATGCTGAAGAGTCAGAAAACAGAATTAAGAGTGTAACAAGGCTTGAAAACGAAAAGGTTTCAAGAGGAGCCGGTTTGGCATCCAATGTACTACAGTCAAAAGCCAGATTAGCGGGAGCTAGATCTACACGTGTAAAATTTGAAGGTGATTTAGCTATAGCAAAAAATAGATTTTTTAATGTATTTAGAGAAAACCCTCAATCTTTTTCAACATTTAAAGAACCACTTTTACCTCTTAATTTGTTACCAAGTTCTGAGGAAGAAGCAATAAAAATAGCAAGAGAAAATAATATTGCTCTGAAGGTAAGCAAGCTAAATTTGAAAAATTCTAAAACAAGAATTAAAGGAAGTAAAGCTAAATTTCTTCCTTCACTAAAAGCTGTTGCGCAATACAAAAATAAACGGAATGTATCGGGTTTAGATGGTACAGAAATAGATCATACTTATAAACTTGAGATGAATTATCCAATTTCTATAGGTGGACCCTTTGGGTTATTTTACAAAGAAAATGCGGATTATAAGTCTTCAATGAATCAATATATGATTACCAAATACAGCCATGAGCAGTTAGAAAGAAATCTAGAAGAAAGTGTGAGAAACTCATGGCAAACAAAAAAAATCGCTAAACAAAATTTTGACTTTCTAGAAAATCAAGCAAATATTTCCGGTGAATTTTTTGATTTAGCAATGAAAGAAGTAAAGCTTGGTAATAGACAACTAATTGATATTTTATCTTCAGAAACAGCTTTTATAAATGCTAAAAGTGCATCAGAAAATGCCAAAACAGAATATCAATTAGCAATATATCAGTTATTATTTTCCATAGGAATACTAAATGAAAATATATTTAATATGGAAAAAGAAAAGGCTGCAATAAGTGAAAAAAAAACAAATAAACGAAAAAAAAATATAAATGTTAAAAACATCAATCTAACTGATAAAAGTATCAAGAGTAATAAAAAAATTAGTTTATCCAAAGTTATTTCTAACAAAGAGGAAATAAAGGAATCCAAACCTATAAATATAATTGGAACAAACAAATCTTTGTCAAAAGACAGTTTGAAAAAATCTAAACCTACAGACCTAATTAAAAGAAATGATGATTTAATTAATGAGGAAAAAAATGTTCTTAAAAGCGTGAATAAAATAAATTCACATGTTTCAGAAAAGAAATTTAATGAAAAAAACAAGTCAATAGATATACCTAATTCAAAAATATATAAAGTACAAATTGGAGCTTTTGGAAAACTTAAAAATGCTAACAATTATTTAGATAAAATAGAAATTATAGATTTTAAAAAAATAAAATTTTCAATAGAAGAGGACCTTTCATCTGGGCTTTTTAGAATAAAAAGCATAAATAGCTTTTCCAAAGATCAGGGAGAAAAAGTTTGTAAAAATTATCGAAAAATAAAAGTTAATTGCATTCTTTCACAAATCTGATAATCCTATAAGTTCCTATATTATAGTCGTTTATAATAATTGTATTTATGGAAAAAGACGGACAAAATAATTTATCTTCTCCAAAGAAGATATCCTCTAAAAATTCTATGGATAAAAATATAGAAATTGCCCAAGCATTAAATCAAGACGAATTAAATAATTTACCTACTTCTTCAGAACTACAATCCTTATCACCAGATGAAAACATTTCAGATGATCCGGGAGCACCAACTGAAGAAACTCAAACCGTTATTCAGGAAGATATACAGGAATCTGAAGTTACTACCATTAATGCAGAAGATTTAGAGGGTTTGCCTACTAACGGTAGTCCACAAGAAGGTATCAGCTCTGACCTACCTGAAGTAAGCGTGGAAATCGATGAGGTTCCACCTGATGAGAGTCAAACTGTATCTGGTGCACCTTCACAAGGGATACAAGATACTACAACTCAGATTAGTGAAGAAAATAATATACCTATCCTGCCTCCTGAAACGTCTGATATTTCCGGAGAACCTCTATCAGACGAAATTCAAAACTTACAAACCGTTAATGATGTAGAAGAATTACCACAAAATGTTCTTGGACCAGAGGAAATAATTGCTGATGCTGCACCTGAAGAAATTACTCCAGAAAGCTTACCAATTCAAGAAACTGTCATAGCTCAAGAAGGACCATCTGAAACTTTAAATGAAGGAGCTCCTGAGGAACCTTTTGTTCAAATTGCTGAGGACCAAGAACTACAAGAAAATATTGAAGATAATATTGCTCAATTAATACCAGAAGAAATACAAAACGAGGGTAATCCTCAAGAGGTGATAGGAGAAACGCAACAAACCGAAATTGCACAAGTTTTACAAGGTCCTGCTGAAGAAACAATATCAGGAAACCCAGAGGAAGTAGTGCAAACAGAGGAAAATATTCAAGTAGCTGCTGCAATAGAACAACTTCAAATAAATCCCACAAATACTCAAAGTCAGGGAAATCCAGAAGAAGGTCTTACAGATCAAACCACTTCAGAAGAAGCTGATGATATTATTGCTCCTGAGGAAAGTACTTTTGCAGGAAGTCCGGTATTACAAGATCCTTTTGATGAAGCCTTGCCTGGAGAGGAAATTGAGTTAGCAGAAGCAGCGCCGATTGGTCCACAAGAGCAAGGAATACAAGATTATGTTAACGAGCTAGCAGCGTCTGTTTTAGAAGAAAAACTAGAAGAGGGTTTATCTCCTCAAGAGTCTGCCATTGCAGCCTTGCAAGCTGGAAGAGAAGCAGCAAAAGAAGTTTCTTCAAATTCTGAAGAAATGAATGAACTTGCCTTTAATCTAGGAGAAAATTTAATTAACGATATAAACACTAAGATTGAAGATATTCAAAAATCTATTAAAGAAAAAGAACAAAAAAAAGAAGAACTTCAATTAGCAGAAGCTACAACAGAGGAATTACAAGAGGTACCCGAAGAACAGCAAGTGGCAGAAGCTACGACTGAAGAAACCCAAGAGATATCTGAAGAACCTCAAGCAGCAGAAGCTACAACAGAGGAATTACAAGAGGTACCGGAAGAACAGCAAGTGGCAGAAGCTACGACTGAAGAAACTCAAGAAATAATAGAGGAAGAACAGGTAATTACAGAACAAGAATTAGTTTCTCAAGATAGTTTTGACCAAGAAGTCCCACAAGATCAATTTTTGGCACAAAATGAGTCAGTTCAGTCCAACAATGAA
>JAYYAX010000049.1:0-9122 GCA_036042925.1 Pseudomonadota bacterium | reverse complement strand
CACCTATACCCTCTACAACCCATGAACCTACCTCTTCTGATAAATTTCCTGTGTCAATAAGTTCTTTTAGAATTGACCCTTTTGGATCAGCCAGTATAAGTTCAATGCTCTTCCTCTTACTTTTTAAAAATTTTCCTACTCCTGTAATTGTTCCACCTGTTCCTACTCCTGCAACAAAGGCGTCAACGTTACCGTTTAATTGCTTAAAAATTTCTGGTCCTAACATTTTAAAATGAGATGCAACATTAGCTTTATTAGAAAATTGATTTATGTAAAAGGCTTTCTCTTTAAGAGCTATTCTTTTAGCCACATCAAGATAATATTCAGGGTGCCCTTTTGAAACGTCAGATCTTGTAATTATTACTTTTGCTCCTAATGCTCTTAGATGATAAACCTTTTCAATAGTCATCTTATCTGGAACTACTATAATCATCTTATAACCCTTTTTCAAAGCCATTATTGCAAGTGCGATTCCAGTATTTCCCGCTGTAGCTTCAACGATTGTACCTTTTGGTTTTAGCAAATTTGATCTTTCTGCTCTTTCTATCATATTCTTAGCTGGTCTATCTTTTACTGACCCCCCCAGGTTAAAAGACTCCAACTTTAAATATAAATTACATAAACCTGTGTCAATATTCTGAACATGCAACATCGGTGTGTTACCAATGAGCTCAATTGAACTTTTTATTATTGAAGCAGTCATATTATTTTCTTACAGCCGGACTTTCTACCTCAAGACCGTTTCCTCTCAGCGATAAATATAACTGAAGCGCATTATATTCATCAGAGTTAATTTCGTATGGAAGTGCTCTGGCTTGTTCATTACAAAACTGTATTCGCTTATGAACAGATGCAACTTTTGACCACCTCAACAGATAGCTAGGAAAACCATTTATTTGTCCTTGGCTAATTTTCTCTGCTCTAAGACTCAAACCGACTCTATCATCATGACATTGATTGCAGGATAAACCCATAAGACCTATTTTTTTATAATAAAGTTTTTTTCCTATATCATACCACTTTTTATTTTTTTCCGTAACTTTATAATTAAATTCTAATCCTCTAGATTGGTAAGAAATTGCTGTGGAAAGAGAGAGCAAATCTTTTGACTCTTCTTGAAACTCTTTCATATTTAATTTTTTTCTACAAATATTAATTCTTTGTTCAAGATTTATTAACTTTTTTCTGTTCTCTAATACCTTTGGATAACTTATAGATACTCCTCGCATGTTTTCAATGTTTCCATGACAAGAACTGCAAGACTTATCATTTATTATATTTTTTTTAACCCACAAAAATTTTCCTTGCTCGACCCAAAAGATACCTGGATTAGTAAAATCATCATCCTGAATACTTTGAGTTGACGGCTCAGCAAAGTAGTAACCTGATATAACTTTATTTTCACTACTTAAAGTCTTGTTAATAAATAAACCACAAGTAATGAATAAAAATACATAAAAGGTAGATTCAAATTTTTTCTTAAAGAGAATGCTTAATAGGTAAAATTTCATTTCCTTCTTCATCTAAAACTTTTAAATATCCTCTTTTATATGTTGACTTTGAATAATCGTCTTCCCATTCTACTTCTATAAGTCCCGACTCTTTTGCCTTTAAGTAAAAAGCTAAGTATGGGTTTGCTGATACACCAGAAAACCAATTAGCTTTAAATACAATTTTACCATTGTATCTAGCTGTTACTTTGTAAATTATCAGCCTAGGGTAAATTACTCCAGTTACTTCATCTCTTCTAACACCTGTCTCCATTCGATGTTCGGCTAGTGTTTTTACTTTTACTAGTTCATTTTTTTTTACAATTTCTTTATATTTTAATTTTCTTTGTTCATTCATTAAGAACATGCTCCTAGCATTACGTCTACATATTTTTTTTCTAAACCAACACGCCCGTCATTCATATCGGCGATTACCACGAGAACAGAACTTGTTCGTAACCTACAACGAAATGACACTTCAGCTTTTCCTTCACCAGGAAAAAATTCATAAATTGCTATTTCTGGAAAAGGATTTTCCATTCCTAAAACGTGAACACGTCTAGGAAAATCATTTTTTTTCATACTACATCTTACAGAAAAGGTAACAGGGACAACATTACCATCTTCTGCAATATCTGGTACCTCCAATTTTACTAAGTTAGAAACTAGTTCTCGTTCGTTAATGATATTTTTAACTATCCTTTCTGCCTCTTCTTTATCTGGCTCTATTCTAAAGGTCTGCCTGTAGGATTGAAATCGATCCCTAAAAGGTTTTCCATCCGCAAAGGTTTGGCTTAAATATAATTTTGAAAAAGCTGCTAAAAATAAACCAAAGAAAGATCTCCTATTTAATACTTTTTTCATCATTTTAAAGAGTACAGATATTCTACTAAGTGTTCAACTTCTTCTGCTGACAAAATTTTTTTATTAAAAAAACTTTTATCTATTCTTGGATATCTTAATTTTTTATGATAAGACGGCATTATTGTCATGGGGTTAAGTAATTTAGAATCTATAACCCTAATTCTAATTTCATCTTTATTGTATCTTTTTCCAATGCCATAAAGGGAAGGACCGACATTTCCTTGAAACCTTTCTTCTGGTATCGGTGCTGCATGACACGATAAACAGTTAACACGCCTACTAATAAATATTTTCTTTCCTTTTGTTGGATCTCCCTCATCTAAGCTAGAAGGTCTTGATGCACTTAAATTATTTAAATCTACTGAATAAGGAGAGTATAGATTCTCAGAGGCAACTAGGCTTATTTTAATCAATAAATAAAACAGAACTATAAATAAAAATTTCATAATATTACAATTAAAAAAAATATTATATACTTAAATATACTTAATTATTTAAAAAGAAAGTAAAAATGAACGCTTTAAAGGGAATTAGAGTACTAGACTTTACAACGCTACTTCCTGGCCCACTTGCTACGCTAATGCTGGTGGATGCTGGAGCAGAAGTAATAAAAGTTGAAAAATTAGGAGGAGAAGATATGCGAAAAACGAGTCCTATAATTAAAGGAAATAGTCTTTTATTTTCATTACTTAATAGAGGAAAAAAATCTATCGAAATAGACCTAAAAAATAAAAAAAATAAAGATAAGATACTTAAATTGATACAGAACGTGGATGTTGTAGTTGAACAATTCAGACCCGGAGTAATGAAAAGGCTAGGACTAGATTGGCAAACACTTAATAAAATTAATAAGAAACTGGTTTATTGCTCTATTACAGGATATGGTCAGAAAGGAAAAAAAAAACTGTTTGCTGGCCATGACTTAAATTATATGGCAGAGAGCGGATTATTAAGCTTAAGTACTAGTAAAGATGGAACTCCTATTATTCCAAATACTCAGATTGCTGATATTGCAGGCGGTAGTTATCCTGCTTTTATGAATATTGTATTAGGACTTTTCAAGGCTAACAAAACAAACATAGGTTCGTATATAGATATTTCTATGTATGAAAATTTAATTCCTTTAGCCTGGTTAGGTATTTCTCATTACTTTTATACACAAAAGCCACCTGTAAAAAATAGTTTGCATCTCAATGGCGGATATCATAGATACTTCATATACGAGACTTCTGATAAAAATTTCTTAGCTATAGGTGCTCTAGAAGATAAATTTTGGTTAAGGTTTTGTGAAATAATCAAGGCACCAAAGTCAATAATAATGGAAATTGAAAAACCGACTATTATTATTAAAAAAATCCAAAAAATAATAAAATCTAAGAACTTTCTTTATTGGAAAAATAAATTTTCTAAAGAAAAAAATGTTTGCTGTACTCCTATTGAAAATATAGAAAACTTATTCAAAGACTCTCACTTAGTAAAAAAAAAGTTGCTGCCAAGAAAAGATAAGAAAGGAAATTTTATTCTCAAAATACCTACAGTTATTCACAACAAGCCTTTAATTATTAAAGAAAAATTAAAAGTGCCCTTGCTAGCGGAACATAACTATATTATTAATAAATAATGAGTAATTTACTTATTATAGAAAATAAGCTTTTCAAAGACTCTATTGTTACTATTTGCAAAAAAAAAAATTGCGAGATCGTATTATTAAAGGATAATTTATTAGAAATTTTAGCCAAGAAGAAAGGAAAACTAAAAAAAATTATTTTAATATCTCAATTTATTTTATCTAGAAATTCTATTGTATATAAAACAATTAAAGAATTCATCAAAAATAAAGGAATTTTTTTTATAGAAATTGGTTATAATAAATCTAACATCTCTAGTGTTAAAGCTTGTTCTGATGCTATTATAAATGGTTCTGATATAAACACCGAAAATATTTTAAAAAAATTATTAGCTGAAAATGTCTAGAATTATTCCTTACAACAAAAACTTACAATCTATACAACCTTATCAACCAGGAAAGTCAGCAAATACTTTTAAGTCTAAAAAACGCTTGATAAAATTATCCTCCAATGAGGCCTGTCTAAATTTTAGTGAAATTACTTTAAGAAAAATACAATTAATAAATACTAAATTTTCAAAATATCCCGATCCTAGAGCTCACTTACTGAGGAACAAAATTTCTAAACTTTATAGTATAAATAAAAATAATATTATATTTGGTAATGGCTCTGATGAAATATTTTTCCTAATCTGTAACGCTTATCTAACAAAAGGACTTGAGGGTTTGTATAGCAAATATGGCTTTCTAATTTATCCTTTAGCTATCAAAGCCGCTGGAGGAAAGCCAGTATTTGCTAATGAAAAAAATTATAAAGCTAATATTGAAAATTTAGTTGCAAAAGCTAATAAAAATACAAGAGTTTGTTTTTTAGCAAATCCCAATAATCCTACAGGCACTTATTTAAAAAAAAATGAAATTATAAATTTGAGAAAAAAACTTCCTGCAAAATGCTTGCTAGTTGTCGACTCTGCCTACTCAGAGTACGTTACGGAAAAAGATTATTCTGATATGTTATCATTTGCTAAAAAAAGAAAAGATGTTGTTGTAACTCATACATTCTCAAAAATATTTGGGCTTGCTTCGGTAAGGTTAGGTTGGGCATATTGTCCTAAAGAAGTTGTAGAAGTATTGGAGAAAATTCGGCCTGCATTCAATATTAATTCTTTTGCCCAGGAAATTGGAAAACTTGTTTTAGATGATAAGAGTTTTCTTGAAAAATCAGTAGAACACAATTTATTTTGGAAAAAGAGGCTAACCCAAGAATATCAGAAGCTAGGAATTAAGGTTATTCCCAGTGTTGCTAACTTTATTACCATTATTCTTGCAAATAAAAAAATAGCCTCAAGATGTGCAAATTTTTTAGAAAAAAATAATATTTTTGTTAGAAAATTAAATGCTTACAAAATGGACAACTGTTTAAGAATTACCATAGGTACAAAACAACAAAATCTAGAACTATTGAAGTCGTTCACAAAAATTTTTAAAGAGTTTGTATGATTTTATACGATTATCCGAAAGCTCCAAATCCTATGAGACTAAGATTATTTCTTTATGAAAAACAAATAAATTTTAAATCAGTCATTATAGATTTAAAACTTAATGAAAACTTAAGTAAAAAAAATTTAAAGATTAACCCTTGGGGTACTTTACCATTTCTCAAAGTAAATAATAGAATAATAAATGAGAGTATTGCTATTTGTAAATATTTGGAAGTGATACACCCAACTCCAAACCTTTTAGGAAAATCAGCCTTGGAACAAGGAGTTATAGAAATGTTCAGAAGAAAGATTGAAATTGATGGGTTAAATTCAGTTGGAGAAGCTTTCAGAAATTCTGCAAAAGCTTTCAAAGATAGAGAAATTCCTGGTACTGAAAAAATAAAACAAATCCCGGCTCTTGTAAAGCGAGGAAAAAAAAGGGCCTGTTTGTTTTTTGATTTTTTAGACAAACATTTATACAAAAAAAGATACATAGCTGCTAATAGATTTACAATGGCAGATATTGATGCTTACGTAACCTTTAGTTTTGCAAAGTGGATTAAAATAGATGGAGTTAGAAATAGAAAAAATATAAAAAATTGGATTAAAAAAATTGAAAAAAGGAAATCTGTTAAAATTTATAGTAATCTAATTATTTAAATAAATTGTATAAAGGTGTGTAATGAATGATTTTATAAATGACAACTCGGTCAAAAAAATTATTGAGAACACCCTACATGGGTGTGATGATGGAGAAATGTATCTAGAAGATTCTTTAAATGAAAGTTTTGTATATGATGACAACGTTTTGAAAAGTTCTTCATTTACAAAAAGTAAAGGTTTTGGACTTAGAGCGATAAATGGAGAATTGATAGGTTTTTCACATTCAAATGACTTAGACCTAGAATCTCTCAAAGCATCGGCTGAAATAGTTTCTTCAGTTAAAAAAGGATATTCTGGTGAACTTGGAACTGAACCTAAAAAGACAAACGGTAAACTTTACACAGATGAAAATCCTATAGATTCTGTTGAATATAAGAAAAAAATAAAACTTTTGAAAGATATTAATGAATATGCAAGAAAATTAGATGATAGGACAAGACAAGTATCCATTTCTTTATCGGGTTCACATCAAATTGTTAATATACTTAGACCTAGCGGGGAAATATTAGAAGATATAAGACCATTGGTAAGACTTAACATTTCAATAACGCTAGAGCATAATGGAAGGAAAGAAACAGGATCAGTAGGACTCGGAGGAAGATCACTTTATGGTAAATTATTTACAGAAGAAGTTTGGAAAAGTGAAGTTAAAAAGTCTCTAGATCAGGCAAAAATTATGCTTGGCGCAAAGGCTGCTCCAGCCGGAGAGCAAACTGTAGTTTTAGGACCTGGATGGCCTGGTATATTATTACATGAAGCTATAGGGCATGGACTCGAGGGTGATTTCAATAGAAAGAAAATAAGTGTTTTTACAGAATTAATGGGAACCAAGGTTGCAGATGATGAAGTTACTGTTTATGATGATGGTACCTTAGAAAATAGAAGGGGCTCTTACACTATAGATGATGAAGGGACTCCATCTTCTAAAACCACTCTTATTGAAAATGGTAAACTAGTAGGATTAATGCAAGACAGACAAAATGCAAGACTAATGAATGTAAATCCCACTGGAAACGGAAGAAGACAATCCTATGCTCACCAACCCATGCCTAGAATGAGTAATACTATAATGGCAGCAGGAAAGCATGATCCTGAAGAAATATTAAAGAGCACAAAAAAAGGCATTTACGCAAAAACCTTTGGTGGGGGACAAGTCGATATAACTAATGGAAAATTTGTATTTTCCGCAAGTGAAGCTTATATGATTGAAAATGGTAATATAACTTATCCTATAAAAGGTGCTACTTTGATAGGTTCTGGTTTCGAAGTTCTTAAAAAAGTAAAGTATGTTGGAAATGATTTAGAAATGGATCCTGGAATTGGAACATGCGGAAAAAATGGTCAAGGCGTACCAGTAGGAGTAGGTCAGCCTACTTTAAAAATTAGTCGTCTAACTGTGGGAGGTACATCAGGATAATTTTATATCTAATAAGAAACATCCTCTATCACTTTTTCTATATTACTTTTATATTTTGTTTCAAAATTTTTCATTAACTCTCTTGCAGGAGATGCTTTATTTTGCAAAGTTTCTTCTAAAACACTTAAATATCCAGTTTCATCATTACCACTTGCATCAAAAACTTTTCTTTCCAATAAAGTTTCTCTTGCGATGTTTAAAAGTTTTCTTGCAATATCGAGTACTTTTTCGTTTTTAATTACAGCATCTAATCCAAACTTAGCCACATCTATTGAAAGTCTTTCTACATCCTTAACAGTCCAGCTATTACAAATCTTTTCTGCTAATTTTATAGAATGTTTTCCATAGAGTAAACCAACCCAAAATGCAGGTAGAGCACAAGTTCTTCTCCAATTTCCCGCATCAGCTCCTCTCACCTCTATAATTCTTTTTAATCTGACCTCAGTAAAAATTGTTGAAAGATGATTTTCCCAGTCCTCAAAGGTGGGCTTTTGGCCTGGAAGAATGTCTAAGCTGCCTTGTAAAAAATCTAAAAATGAAGCACCAGAACAATCTATATAACTATTATCTCTTACTACAAAATACATAGGTACAGATAGAGCAAAATCTACGTATCTAGAAAAATTAAATTTATCTTCTAAAGCAATTTTTAAAATCCCACACCTATCTGGATCTGTATCAGTCCAAATATGTTTTCTAAAACTTTCATAACCATTAAAAGATCCTTTGTAGAAAGGAGAATTTGCAAACAAGGCTGTAACAATTGGCTGTAATTTGACTGCAAGACGAGTTTTTCTAATCATGTCTTCTTCTGACTCAAAATCAAGATTCGCTTGCACGGTACAAGTACTGTGCATCATTTCAAGTCCTTTAGATCCCTTTTTAGGCATATAGTTTCTCATTATTTTATACCTCTCCTTAGGCATTAAAGGGACTTGCTCCACAGACTCATTAGGTCTAACTCCAAGGCCAACTAATAATATGCCTAATTTTTTTCCTACCTCTTTTAAAAGCTTTAAATGTTCATTAGTTTCTTTGCAAGTACTATGTAGATCCTTAAGCGGCGCTCCCGAAAGCTCTATTTGGCCTCCAGGCTCAAGGGTTATTGATTGCAGATTTTTTTTCAAAGCAATAATATTTTCCTCTTCATATACAGGAAGCCAATCATTTTTAATCAATTCATTAAAAAAGGTATTGATTCCATTTTTACCAAAATAGGATAATGGTATATATTTTCTCTTCTTTTTAGAAAAGGTATAAGCGAATTTTTCGTGTTCTGTTCCAACCATCCAATGATCTTTTGGTTTATATCCTTCTTTGAACCACTCAATCAATTGCTCTTTTTCTTCTATAGTATCCACAAGATTCATTTATTCAGTATCACTAAGTTCCAGCTCTACTGAGTGCAATCCGTTTGAAAATTCATCATTTAATATTTCATATACTAATTTATGCATTGCTATTTTGCTTTTATTTTTAAAGGCTGAAGATACTATTCTTATATAAAAATGTGTTTCTTTTTCGTCTTTCTTCACATTCCCATGGTTAGCATGTAACTTACTGTCATCACGTATAATTAAAGTTGAGGGTAAAAGTTTTTTGTTAATTTCACTTTTAATCCTTAAATATCTTTTATTCAT
>JAYYAX010000048.1:0-13086 GCA_036042925.1 Pseudomonadota bacterium | reverse complement strand
CAACTAATACCTGTCTTCTGGATAAATTTCCTATCTTTTTAATGTGTTTTGTCATTCCTTACGCTCCTTGCATTATATCAGATGCTCTTCTTATAGCACTTTTAATTCTATTATAAGTTATGCATCTACAAATGTTACCTTGTTGTGCTTCAATAATTTCATTGTCAGATGGTGATGGATTTGCTGCTAAAAAAGCGGCTGCATTCATCATTTGCCCTGACTGACAATAACCACATTGCGGCACTTGAAGTTCAAGCCATGCTTGCTGAACAGGATGTCCTCCTTGTCCACCATTCAAGCCTTCAATTGTAGTGATTTTGGCACCTTCTGCATCAGCAATTTCAACCTGACAAGAACGTACAGCTTCACCATTTAAATGAACAGTACAAGCTCCACATAGACCTAAACCACAACCAAATTTAGTTCCAGTAAGTCTTAAATGCTCTCGTATTACCCATAATAATTTAGTATCGCCAGGAGCATCGACTACCTGATTGACACCATTAACTGTTAATACAGTCATATTTCCTCCCATTGTGAGTGTTAATAAAATATCTGCTTATAAAATAATGCACTTACTCGTATTCGGCAACCCTTTTTTTTTAAATAGTTCTACCACCATCAACTTCTAGCATTACTCCCGTTAGGAAATCAGACTCTTCCGCACTGAGAAAAAGACAAGCATTAGCTACATCCTTAGGTTCTGCTAGTCTTCCTAAAGGTACAGTAGACCTAAAAACATCATACGCAGCATCTGGATCTACATCACCTAAAAAGTCTTTTAACATCGGAGTTTCTCCGGCAACAGGACAAATGCCATTTACACGTATTTTATGCTCCGCTACCTCCAAAGCTAATGCTTTAGTAAATGGTATTAAGGCTCCTTTTGAGGCATTATAAAGAGTTAGTCCCGGTCTTGGACGAATTGCTGCGGTTGAAACTATATTAATAATACAACCTCCTGTTTTTTGAGTAATAAACTGAGGAATCACATTTTTAGCTCCTAGATAAATGGATTTTACGTTAGTATTAAAAAGATTATCAAACAAATCTTCAGATGATTCAACTAACGGCCTGGGCTTCATTCCAATAGCAGCATTTTGAATTAGAATATCAATTCTCGAATATTTTAAAACTGTCTTCTTAATCATATTTTCTACATCTAAAGTTTTTGATACGTCTGCCTTAACTGCAGAGGCATTTTTTCCTAATTTCTCTACCAAGCCTTCAGATGATTCGATGTCTATATCAGCAATCATAACTTTAGCGCCTTCACTTATATACTTTTCTACTATTCCTTTTCCAAAACCAGAGGCTCCTCCTGTAACTAAAGCAACTTTATTTTCAAAACGCATATACTCTCCACACTAGACTATTTTGCTAATTCCTTTATTCCATTTTCAATGCCAGAAACATTTAGTTCATACATTAAATGCTTTGATAATTCTTTCAATATTTTAGTTGAATGAGAATATTCCCAATTTTCTTTTTTTTCAGGATTCAACCAGATAACTTTGTTAAATGTGTCAACTATTTTTCCTATCCAATAACTACCAGGCTTTTCATTCCAGTGCTCAATGCTACCTCCTGGATAAATAATTTCATATGGAGACATTGCTGCATCTCCTATAATTATTACTTTAGTATTTTTTTTATAGTGTCTTAAAATTTCGTCAGTACTTTTAAGGCTTTCACTTCTTCTTCTGTTATCTTTCCATACACTTTCATATATACAATTGTGGAAGTAAAAAAAATCCAAACTTTTAAACTCTGAATGTGCAGCTGAAAAAATTTCTTCAGAAATTTTAGCATGCTCATCCATTGATCCACCAATATCTATAAATAATAAGACCCTAATTTTATTGGTTCTTTTTGGTTGAAACTTAACATCAAGCATGCCTCCATTTTTAGATGTAGATGATACCGTGTTATTCAAATCAAATTCTAGCTCGCTTCCGAGCCTAGCAAACTTTCTTAGTCTCCTTAAAGCTACTTGAATGTTTCTAGTATTTAATGAAATCTGGTCATCTAAATTTTTGAATTCTCTTTTCTCCCACACTTTTACAGCGGATTTATTTATTGAATTTCCTCCTAATCTTATTCCTTTAGAATTGTAACCAGAATTGCCGTACATTGATTGCCCTGCTGTTCCTATCCATTTGCTTCCACCCTGATGTTTTTTTTTTTGTTGCGCAAATATTTTTTCAAACTCTCTCAAAACTTCATCCCAATCTTTTTCGTTTTTAATTGTTTCTTTGATTTCATTAGAAAAAAATTTTTTTAACTCATCGTTCAGCCATTCTTGTGGTATTTTTTTTTTTAAGTTCTAAAAAAATATTTTTGTTGTTCTCATAAAAACTTTTAAAAGCTTTATCAAAGCGGTCAAAGTATTTTTCATCTTTGACTAATGTTAAACGAGATAATACGTAGAAATCGTCAATACTACTTTTATTACAAAGACCTTTGTCTAGTACTTTTAGCATATCTAGATATTCTCTTATGGTTACTGGAACTCCGCAAACTTTTAAGGAATAAAACAATTTTAAAAACATTAATTGTTTCCTCTAGACATAAAAGCAATCTTTTCGAATAACTCCACGTCTGCTTCATTTTTAAGTAGCGCTCCATAAAGAGGTGGAAGTATATTATTTTTGTTTTTTAAAAGATCCTCAGGACCTAGATCGTCAGCCAACAGGAGTTTTAGCCAATCAATTAATTCTGATGTAGATGGTTTCTTTTTTAGTCCTGGTGTCTCTCTTATTTGTAAAAATGAATTTAAAGCATAATTCAATAAATTTTTTTTAATGTTTGGATGATGAACTTTCACAATATCTGTTAGTATTTTTTCATCAGGAAAACTAATATAATGAAAAAAACATCTTCTTAAAAAAGCATCAGGTAAATCTTTTTCGTTATTAGATGTAATTATTACTATAGGTCTTTGAGTTGCACTTACGGTTTGTCCTGTTTCATAAACAAAAAATTCCATTTTATCTAATTCTTGCAGCAAATCATTAGGAAACTCAATATCTGCCTTATCTATCTCGTCTATCAATAATACTGGCTTTTTTTTAGAGACAAAGGCAGTCCAAAGCACGCCTTTTTTAATATAATTTTTTATATCATGAACTTTTTCATTACCTAATTGCGAGTCTCTAAGTCTAGATACTGCATCGTATTCATAGAGGCCTTGTTGTGCTTTGGTAGTTGACTTTATATGCCAAGAAATTAACTGCGTACTAAAAGTTTTAGCTATTTCTTCAGCTAATTTTGTTTTTCCTGTTCCAGGTTCGCCTTTTACCAATAAAGGCTTTTCGAGTATTACACACGCGTTAACAGCTTCTATAAGCTGATTGGAAGCAATGTAACTTTCAGTACTCGAAAAAGATTTTTTCATCTTTTTATGTTATACTAAATTTGACTTTGTAGCCAGTTCTCTTTACCTACTTTCTCTACTAGACCAAGATGGGTTTCTATAACATCAACATGTTCCTCTTCGCTATCAAGAATACTCCTAAATAAATCTCTAGAAACAAAATCTTTTAATTCTTCACAGTCATAAATAGCGTTTTTTAAATCATGTAAAGCTTTTTCTTCAAGCTTTAAATCACAATTTAAACACTCTACTGGTTCTTCACCAATCATTATTTTATTCATATCCTGAACATTTGGTAATCCTTCTAAAAATAGTATTCTCGCTATAATCTGGTCTGCATGTTTCATCTCATCTATTGACTCTTTATATTCATAATCAGCTAACTTATTGTATCCCCAGTCCTTAAACATCTTGGAATGTAAAAAATATTGGTTTATTGCTGTCAACTCGTTTTTTAAAACTTGGTTTAAGTGCTCTATTACTTTCTCATGACCTTTCATTTGTACCTCCCGGGTTATTGTACTATATATAATAGCAAGGTGTTAATTTAAAGTATACAATACGATTATTTTATAGAAAAAGTTTATCTGTAATAATAAGGTAAAAGTTACTACTTTTTTTTTAAAGGTTTGCAATGATTAATTTAATATTAATTAGACATGGACAGAGTAAATGGAATGCAAAAAATCAATTTACAGGATGGGTTGATGCCAGTTTATCTAACGTAGGTATATCTGAAGCAAAATTAGCAGGTTTACTTATTAAAGACCTAAATATTGATATTTCATTTTCTTACACCTCTTTTTTGAAAAGAGCAAGTGATACACTTTCAATAATACTTAATATTATCGACAGCAAAAACATGTTAGTGACAAAAGCATGGGAACTAAATGAGAGACATTACGGTTCCTTAACAGGCTTAAACAAAGCAGAAACTAAAAATAAATTAGGGGATGATCTATTTAATATTTATAGAAGGTCTTGGGACATAGCTCCTCCTGCTTTGGATGAAAAAAGTAATTACATTAACTCATTTAGCAGCCTGAATAAAGATATACCTAAAGAAAATATTCCCTTAACTGAGTCTCTTAAAGACACATTCAATAGAGTAATACCTTATTACAAAAAAAAAATACTTCCTCAAATTATGTCTGGAAAAAAAATTTTAATTTCAGCGCATGGAAATTCCTTAAGGGCTTTGTGTAAAGATATCTTTAATATAAATAATGATAAAATTAACATGCTGGAAATTCCTACTGGAAATCCATTATGCATAGTATTTAAAAATGACTTAAAAAATGTAAAAAATGCATTTTATTTAGATGACAAAAGAAAGAAAGAGATTGTGCTATAAAGAGGTTATAATTTTGGCCACTTAGTATGCAATTGCATTAATTTTTCGATAATATAGGCTAAATCAAAGCATTTTTTATCATCATAAACATTTGCAACTATTTGCATACCTATAGGTAAGCCTGAATTAGAGAAATTTACATTCAAACTAGATGCAGGATTTTTGGTTAAGTTAAAAGGATATGTAAAAGGCAACCAAGAAAAAAGCTCATCTTCCTCAAAACCTGTAGGTGTATTATCATTAGTATTGAATGGTAGGACTGGTAGAGTTGGACCTATAAGAATATCAAATTTAGAAAAAACTCTTTTCATATGAGTGGCATTTTCAGCTCTTTTTGCATCTGCATCCATCAAATCATATATTGAATAGCCTTTTCCTTTTTCTATAAAATTTATTAAACTTGAGTCCATATTGGAAAAGTCATTCTCATTAATTTTTCTAGCTAGATTAGCAGCACCTGCCTGCCACATAGCTATAAATATCTTATGAGGATTATTGGGCCAGTCTATGAGTTCTGTATTTTCAATATGTAAACCATTTTCAGACAAAAAATAAACAGTTTCATCTATTTTGTTAACAACTTCTTTTTCCATCTTGTTAGTATCGAAATATTTTTCCATACCCCAAAATTTTGAATAGCCGATTTTAATTTTTTTTTTAAGACCTTCATCTTGAAGACAATAATCTGTTTTATCATCAGGCAAAGAGTGCCAGTCCTTTTCATCAGGATGTGCAATACAATTCATTATAATAGCTGCATCTTTTACAGTTTTAGTAATTGGTCCTACGTTCGCAATGGTACCAAATGGTGAAATTGGATAAGCTGGAATTTTTCCAAAAGTGGGCTTATGCCCAAAGACTCCGCAAAAACTTGCAGGAATTCTAATAGATCCTCCACCATCAGTTCCTATAGATGCTGGTCCAAATCCAGCTGCTACTGCGGCGCAAGATCCTCCTGAACTTCCACCAGCATTAAGGGAAATATTCCAAGGATTATTAGTATTTCCAAATCTAGCGCTTTGCGTAGTTCCTTTATGTCCAAATTCTGGCGTAGTAGTTTTTCCTAATATAATTGCGCCTTGATCTTTCAGCATTCTTACTACCGGAGCATCAAAATCTGAATTCTTTGGCAAGCTTGATGTTAACGAACCTCGAATAGTAGGCAGATCTTTTGTAACCAATAAATCTTTTATACTAACAGGTATTCCTTCTAGATTGCCTTTTATTTTTGACGTCTCTAACCTTTTCTTAGACTCTGTTGCTTGTTTTAGAACGTCTTCTTCATTAAAATATGCAAAAGCATTTATTTTTTTGTTTTTTTTATTAACATTATCTATGATTTCTTTAATTACTTCTAAAGGAGAAAAAGTCCTTTTTTTGTAGCCTTTATTAAGCTCTAAAATTGATTTTTTGTGCAGTTCTTTAGTCATTTTATTTGATTTCCTAAATAATATTTTACTATATTACTATAGAATATGAATAATAATATTGAATTTTATATGGTTCCTTCTTCTCCTTGGAGTTTTTTAAGCTTTAATAGGATAGAAAAAATTGCTAAATTGTATGATTTAAAAATAAATTTAATACCGGTAGATATTTTTCAGCTTTTTAAGGTGAATGGAATTAAAAAAATTTCTCAAAGATCTATCTCTATACAAAAAAATAGGCTGAATGAATTGCAGCGCTGGCGTGATCATCTAAATATAGACTTCAACATTAAACCTAAGTTTTTTCCAGTTAATCCAATAAAATCGTGCAGAGCTATAATCGCAACCTCTATTGTTTATGATAATGAAGAGAGTGTAATATTAAAATTAGCAAGAGCCTTATCAGAAGCTGTATGGGTTAAAGATTTAAATATAGATGATAATGATGTTATACTCAAAATTTTAGAAGAGAATGTTGTTATTAATAAAACCAAAAACTTATATTTAAGCAACGAGACCTCGAGTATTTTAAAAAAAAACACTATCAAGGCAGCAGAGCAAAATGTGTTTGGCGTTCCTTCGTTTGTATACAATGAAAGTTTATTTTGGGGACAAGACAGAATTTCATTTTTAGAGAAAGAAATAAAAAAGTTAAATGTATAAAATTCTTCTTTTTTTTATACTTATAATTTCAGGTAATACTTTATCTGATAATATCCTGGTAAACGTAACAGGAGTAACAAAAGTAGGAGAAGAATGTTTTTTAAGTATTGAAATTCAGGATCAAAGTAAGACCAAAATTGAAAATGTAGATTTATCAATTTACAGTCTTGATGAAAATAATTCCTTAATAGGTAAGTCTGAAATTGGTCTAAAAAAGATAAGAAAAAAACAACCATACAAGACATTTACTCCAATAACTATGAATTCAGTAGAATTATGTAAAAATATTAAAAAAACAGATTTAGTAGTAAAAGAATGTCAGTTAATAAATGGAACAAGTTATAAAAATTGCTCAAATTTATTTGAAATTGATAAAAAGGAGTCAACAACTTCTATTATTGAAGTTAACTTCTCAAATAATAGCAATTATTATTTAAATACCAAACGAGAAGATTTTTTTATTCCTGAGTTAGGAGTACGGCTAAAAGTATTAGATATAAAAACCGCGCAATATTATAATATTGAAAATTATAAAAATGGTTTAGTTGTAATTAATAATAGTAATAGTATTCTTAAAGAAGGAGATTTAATAATAGAGGCAGAAATGAATTCAATTTTTAAAGTTCAAGATTTAAATGAAAAAATAGAAGATCTAAAAACAAATAATAAAAAATCGATTTTATTAAGTTTAGTTAGAGAAAAAGAAGAAAAGCTTTTTGCGGTTTTCTTCAGAAAATAGTTTTGAAAGATGAAAGAAAAAATTAGTACTAACAAACTTCTTGAGAAAATATTTACTCCCGATGATTTAAAGAAGCTAAAAAAAAATCAGTTATCTAAAGTTTGTGAAGAGGTAAGACAATTCATGATAGAAGAAGTTTCAAAAACAGGTGGGCATTTAGGAGCTGGATTGGGTGTGGTAGAATTAACGGTCGCGTTGCACTATATTTTTCAGGCGCCTAAGGATAAAATTATATGGGACGTCGGACATCAAAGTTATCCTCATAAAATTTTAACTGAAAGAAAAGCTAAGATGCATACCTTAAGACAGGGAAAAGGATTATCTGGGTTTACTAAGAGGGCAGAGAGTGTTTATGATCCTTTTGGTGCAGCTCACGCCTCAACATCTATATCAGCAGGGTTGGGAATGTTAGTTGGCTCAAGACTTAAGAAAAAAAACAACAATGTTATAGCAGTTATAGGAGACGGAGCTATGACAGCGGGTATGGCTTATGAAGCCTTAAATAATGCAGGTGCCATGAAATTTCCATTAATTGTAATTTTAAATGACAATGATATGTCCATAGCACCACCTGTAGGCGCTATGAGCGCTTATTTGTCAAAACTAATTTCGTCCGGGCAGTACAGGGGACTAAGAAATGTCGCAGGACAAATAGCAAAAAAACTTCCTAAATCTATAGCAATAACCGCAAAAAAAGCTGAAGAATTTGCTAGAGGAATGATTACAGGAGGAACATTGTTTGAAGAATTGGGTTTTTACTATATAGGGCCAATAGATGGTCATAATATGAACCATTTACTTCCTATACTTAAGAATGCGAGAGACCATTCAAAAAAAGGGCCTGTTTTGATTCATGTAGTTACCAAAAAGGGAAAGGGCTACTCTCCAGCTGAAAAATCTAGTGACAAATTTCATGGCGTTGGAAAGTTTAATATTGAAACTGGAAAACAAAATAAGTCGCAGTCCAGAAAAACATATACTGCTGTATTCTCTGATACTTTATTGCATCTGGCAAAAAAAGATAAAAAGGTATGTGCAATTACCGCAGCTATGCCTTCAGGAACTGGATTAGATAAATTTATGAAAAAATTTCCTTCTAGAACCTTTGATGTAGGCATAGCTGAACAGCATGCAGTAACTTTTGCTGCAGGGCTTGCTTGCGAGGGGCTAAAGCCCTTTGCGGCTCTTTATTCCACTTTTTTACAGAGGGCTTATGATCAAGTTGTTCATGATGTTGCCATTCAAAAATTACCAGTTCGTTTTGCTATTGACAGAGCTGGATTTGTTGGTGCAGATGGATCTACTCATGCAGGGTCTTTTGACATAGCTTATTTATCTAATTTACCCAATTTTATTACAATGGCAGCGTCCAATGAAGAAGAATTAGCTAGAATGATTATTACATGCTCAGATATAAATGATTGTCCGTCAGCATTTAGATATCCTAGAGGCCAAGGTTTAGGTATTGATATAAACTTTGATAAAATAAAAAAACTAAAAATAGGTAAAGCAAATTTGGTAAAGGAGGGAAATGATATATTTTTTTTATCTTATGGTGCAAAGTTATCAGAAGTAAAGAAAGCTGCTGTAATATTAGAGGAAAAAAAACTTACTTCCACAATCGTAGATGCGCGATTTTGTAAACCCTTGGATAAAAATCTGATTTTAAAACTTTGTAAATATCATAAAATTCTCGTTACAATCGAAGAAGGAAGCATTGGAGGCTTCGGGAGCCATGTATTAAATTTTCTAATTAATAATAAATCAAATATTAGCAAAAAACTTATTATTGAAACTATCCAATTTCCAGATATCTTTATTGAACAAGACACGCCTGAAAATATGTACTCACAGGCAAAAATGGACAGTATTAATATTGCAAAAAGAGTTTTGAATAGGTTAAAATCATGAAAACTGTGTAATAGGTTTGAACTTAATATTCTCTTTTATACCTTTTAAATTCTCAACACTAACATTATTATAAGTATTTTTTAACAACTCCAGAATTTCGTTAATTATAACTTCCGGTGATGAAGCCCCTGACGTAATACCTAAAGTCTTAATTCCTATTAGCCATTCTTTTTTAATATCATCTTTTCCTGAAATTCTGTATACAGGCACAGATTTTTTTTTAACTATTTCGGCTAATCTGTTCGTGTTAGATGAATTTTCACCACCAACTACTAAAACCATATCACTTAAATCCGCTAGCTTAGAAACAGCAACCTGTCTATTTTGCGTTGCATAACAAATATCATCAAGATCAGGACCAACTATTTCAGGTATTTTTCTCTTTAAAGTCTTTATTATATTACTAGTGTCATTAAGTGATAATGTTGTTTGAGTAACATAAGCAACTTTTTGATTTTTATTTATTTTTAAGCTCTCAGCCTGTTTTTCATTTTCAATAATAATTATGTCTTGGCTAATTTGACCTTCGATTCCATCAACCTCTGGATGACCTTTATGTCCTATTAATAAAACCCTATAACCTCTCTTATCATATAATTTAATTTGCTGATGGACCTTGCTTACTAAGGGACAAGTGGCATCAATGGTTGCCTGATTGTACAGTTTGGCATCTCGTTTTACTTTTTTTGATACACCATGGGCACTAAATATTACTTTTGAATTTTTAGGAACTTCTTCGAGTTCTTTTACAAAAATCACCCCTTTTTTTTTTAGATCATTTACAACTCTCTTATTATGGACTATTTCATGTCTAACATAGATAGGTTCCTTGCTTTTTTCTAAAGCCAATTCTACAATATCTATTGCTCTCTTAACTCCAGCACAAAATCCTCTGGGTGATGCAAGTAAAACTTTAATTTTTTTCATTTTGCATTTTTAATGTTTCTGGACTTAAATATCCTTCTAACAAACCTTCTTTTTCTTTTAAGTCATTCCAACTTTTAATGTTAAAAAAAATAAAAGACATTGTACAAGGTAGATATAAAGAATGTAAACCTTTTTCTAAATCTGGTCTGATAGAGCCTACTAAAGCTCTCATAGTGTCTGAGATACTTGGCTCATGACCAACTATAACCACGTTGTTTAGTTTTTCATTAATTTTTTTTAATGAGTACAATATGTCCTCATAACTACATAGATAAAGGTTCGCATTTTTTTCAACAGTTACCTTGAATGCAGAAAATACTAATTCACTAGTTTGCTCTGCCCTTTTAGCATTTGATGTCATTACTAGATCTATATCTATATGACTTTTTTTTAACCAATAAGATAAATTTTTACAATCATTTTCGCCTACAGAGTCTAGAGGCTTTTCATGGTCAATTTTCTGATTAAATTTTTGGTTATTTGCTGAAGCATGTCTTAATAAGATTACTCGTTTCAACTATAGCCCCGCTTCTTTTAAAGCAGAAGATATATCATCGATAAGATCTTGATAATCCTCAATACCAACTGATACTCTTACAAAGTTGTCAGAAATACCTAGAGACTCTCTTACGTGTCTGCTAACAGATCCATGGGTCATTATTGCAGGATGCTCTATTAAACTTTCTACACCGCCAAGGGACTCAGCAAGAGAAAAAATTTTACAGCTTTCAAGAAACAATTTTGTTTTGTAAATATCTCCTTTCAAATAGAATGATATAATACCGCCATATCCGTCCATTTGTTTTTCTGCTAATGAATACTGAGGGTGGCTTTTCAAACCAGGATAAATAACTTTTTCTATTTTATTATTTTTCTCTAAAAATTTAGCTATTTCTATTGCATTGTAGTTATGTCTTTCCATTCTAATTGGAAGTGTTTTAAGTCCTCTTAGGGCTAAAAAGCTATCGAAAGGTCCCTGTATTGCTCCAATCGAATTTTGAATAAATGCTAACTTATCACTAATATCATTTCTATTAGTAATTACTGCTCCACCAATCATATCTGAATGACCATTTAAATATTTTGTTGCAGAATGCATAACAATGTCAACATCAAACTCTAATGGTCTTTGTATAATTGGACTCGCAAAAGTATTGTCTACTACAGTTATAATTTCTTTATTAACTGAGCTTAGGATATTAAAATCTACAAGTTTCAATAAAGGATTAGTAGGTGACTCTACCCAAATCATTTTGGTTTTGCTAGAAATCAAATTGTCTATCTTTGAAAAATCTTTGTAATCAATAAATTTAAAATTAAGTCCTGATTTTTTACTCGCTACTTTTTCAAAGAGTCTTCTAGTTCCACCATAGAGATCATCTATAGTAATTACTTCTGCACCTACTTCTAAAAGAGATAATATGGCATCAGCTGCAGCCATTCCTGAGGCAAATGCGTAACCATGCTGCCCACTTTCTAAATCGGCTATACATTTTTCATAAGCAAACCTAGTAGGGTTTTTTGTTCTTGAATACTCATAACCTTTATGCTTTCCAGGACTTTCCTGAACGTAGGTAGAAGAAGCATAAATAGGAACCATTATAGCACCTGTAGATCTATCTGGTTCTTGTCCAGCATGAATTGCCTTAGTTGCTAATCTATATTTTTTTTCATTTTTTAACATCTGGATTCCTTTTAAGAAAGTGTAAAAGATCATTTCGTGAAATCATCCCAATGAAATCTCTTTTTTTATATACGAATACAAAGTTCTCTTTTTTAAAAATATTAAGAAGTTTTTTAAAATCTAAATCATGAGAAACGGATTTAATCTTAGAAGTAAAGTAGTCCTTGATTTTATGTTTAAACGATTTTTCCATCACACATTTTAACAAGTTAGTCTCATCAAATACTCCAATTATTTTTCCATTATTATTTTCTACAAGTATCTTGTCTAAATTATTCTCGCTCATAAGCTTAAAAGCTAATTCACAATTACTGTTGTAATTTATTTTAGGCATATTATTAGAAGCAAATAAATATGAAATTATGTCCGTTAGATCGTTCTTAATTCTCTTAGAGTGCAGTCCCTCTCTAATTTTCCAGCTCTCATTGTACACTTTTCTTAAGTATTTATCTCCTGCATCGCAAACTAATGTGACGACATTCTTTTTAGTTTTTTGAGATTTACAATACTTTATTGCAGCCGCTATTAAAGTACCTGAAGAAGATCCAGCTAAAACTCCTTCTTTTTTCAACAAAATGTTGCAAGTTTTAAATGCATCCATATCAGAAATAGTATATGCATGATCAATTAAGTCCGGTTCTAACAAGGGTGGACAGAAGTCTTCACCTATACCTTCTACAACCCATGAACCTACCTTTTCTGATAAATTTCCAGTGTCAATAAGTTCTTTTAGAATTGACCCTTTTGGATCAGCTAGTATAAGTTCAATGCTCTTCTTCTTACTTTTTAAAAATTTTCCTACTCCAGTAATTGTTCCACCTGTTCCTACTCCTGCAACAAAAGCGTCAACGTTGCCGTTTAATTGTTTGAAAATTTCTGGTCCTAACATTTTAAAATGGGATGCAACATTAGCTTTATTAGAAAATTGATTTATGTAAAAGGCTTTCTCTTTTAAAGCTACTCTTTTAGCCACATCAAGATAATATTCAGGGTGCCCTTTTGAAA
>JAYYAX010000047.1:0-10569 GCA_036042925.1 Pseudomonadota bacterium | reverse complement strand
GGTTTGCTGAATTTAAAATGAAAACTACTAGTGAAAAATACTCATGGGTAAATGAACATATATTTTTAGGAAAATCAATTGAACTTAGGAGTGACTCTTCTGGGCAAGGTAAAGGAAGAGCTTTTTACGATTTATACATATTCGAAAATTAAATAATTAGCAACAACTAATGAGTGCTTCATTTCTACTACCTGTATTATACATTGAGGTGCCCAGGGGTGGGATTGAACCACCGACACTGCGATTTTCAGTCGCATGCTCTACCAACTGAGCTACCTAGGCACTTAGAAAATAATAAAGATATCAACTAATATGTCTAGAGTTTTTTTTGTCAAATTTAAATAATTACTCTACAAAAAGATCTTCTTTTCTATTTATCCAGTCATAAAGAGATGCATCATAAAGCCTAGCCTTTTTGTGTTTTAAAATTTCACTAGAGACAAACCAATTTAAAGAACTTTCTAATCCCGCATTACAAAAGAATATAGGATAATCATTATTTCCATCAATTTTTTTAATCTCATATATTTTTTTTAAAACGCTAGTTTGATTAAATTTTAATTTTCTACTTTCTAGATTCCACATAGAAGGAATATTTTTAGACCCCTTAATTGTACCAAGCTTTTTAATATTTTCTAATCTATTTATGCCATAGAAAAAGTCATTTTCTCGAGAGTCTATTAAAGCCTTCTTAAGCCTAATATTTTCTTTAACATCTTCGTAGTTTGCTAAAATATTTAAATTTATATTTAATTTGTAAGAGCTTTTTTCAATTAAGGGCATACCTCCTTCATCAACTTTTAAAGGGTAATTTTTTTTGAATTCCTTAAAACTTCCATTTAAGATAAATATATTAATATGACCTACATACTTAAATGTAAAGTATATTGCAGTTACTTCTGCCATGGCATATTTATCATTTTTTTTAGGATACAAAACTATAGTATCAGTCTCTTTAATACCAAGCTTTTCTATCAAATTTTTAATTTGGTTAGGTTCAGGCAAAGTAAAAGGTATTTTATTTTTTTTAATTCTCCAATTTTCTTTATAAAAGTTAGTATAGATTGAACAGCTAATGTGTTCTACTTCATAGGAATTCAAAGATTTTCCTATTTCTATTACTTTAAAAGTTTCATTGCATATATTGTTGGCAACCCAATCAATGTTGACTAAAGGTTCTGTATGTAAGGTTTTGTAATTTAAAAAAATAAAAAAAAAGAAAAGAATTTTGGTTTTCATATTTATGATAATATAACAAAAAATTTTTAATCTAACATAATTAAAAAAAAATTTGAGGTGATTTCTAAAATATTAGAAAAAAGTTCTTTTCAAATAAGATATTCTTCAGCTAGTGTAGCTAAAAAACTAGCTCCAGTACAAAGAATATTATCATCAAAATCATATTTTGGATTGTGAAGTGATGCAGATTTTCCATTTCCTATCCACGCAAATGCTCCTGGAACTTGTTTAAGAAAGTATGAAAAGTCTTCTGAACCCATCATTGGTGTTTGATTATTTGAAGAATTTTTTCCACTAACTTTTTTAGCTACGTTATATGCAAACAAACTTTGTTTTTTGTGATTAACAGTAGCAGGATAGCCTTTTTTAAAAGATATTTCTGGCTTTGCCCCAAAGGTTTGGCATGTATTGTTCACAACTTCATAAAACCTTTTTCTAACCATTTTTCCTATTTCGTCATTATAGTATCTTATAGTTCCATTCAATTTGGCTGTTTTGGGTATTACATTATTAGCATTTCCTGAATGAAAAGAAGCGACTGTAATAACTAAGGTCTCTTTGGGATTAGAATTCCTAGAAACAATATGCTGAAGATTTTGTACTATTGCTGAACCACAAAGTATAGGATCGATAGAATTAGAAGGCATTGCACCATGAGCACCTTTTCCAATAATTTCAATTTCAAAGTTATCAGCTGCTGCTAATCTAGGACCTTCCTCAACTGCAAGCATTCCTGATTTAAGGTTAGGCATGTTATGCATGCCATATATTTCATCTACAGGATATTTTTTGAATAATCCATCGTCTATCATCGCTTTAGCCCCTGCAAATCCCTCTTCTGCAGGTTGAAAAATTAATACAACTTTACCCTTAAATTTTCTTGACTCTGAAAGATATTTTGCTGCACCGAGTAGCATAGTGGTATGCCCATCATGTCCACATGCATGCATTATTCCTGTATTTTTCGAACAGTAAGGTTTGTTATTTTCTTCTCTGATTGGTAACGCATCCATGTCTGCTCTCAGGCCTAAAGTTTTTCCGCTTCCATTCTCAATTACTGCAACAACGCCTGTCCCTCCAATACCAGTCTCAATATTATCGACATTAAATTCTTTCAAAAGTTCCACCACCTTTTTGGAAGTGTTTATCTCTTTATACGCTAGTTCAGGATGTTCATGAAAATAGTGTCTCCAACTTTTCATGTCGTCGTGAAATTTAGCAATCCTATTTTGAATGGGCAATTAGAATCTCCGTATCAATTAGTTTTTCCTGGTTTCCATAATATCTCATTATTATCTAATATATTAAGTTTTCTAGCAATTACAAACAAAAGATCAGATAATCTATTAATATATTTCATTACTTCAGTATTTGTTGGCTTTTCCTCGCTTAATTCTAAAATAGATATTTCACATCTTCTACATACTGTTCTAGCAATATGAATTCTGGAGGATACTTCACTTCCTCCTGGAAGAATAAAGGATTTTAAAGTAGGTAAAGTAGGTAATATTAAATCAATTTCTTTTTCTAAATTAGAGGTATAATTTTCCTTTATTCTTAATACATTTTCTTTATTAAGAGGATTTACAATGTCAGCTCCCACATCAAATAAATCATTTTGTATTTGTTGTAAAATACTTTTGTAGGGAGAAGGAATAATATTAACAACAAGTCCTATGTTAGCATTTAATTCTTCTACATTAGCTAGAGCCAGAATTGTTTTATCAGTTTTTAAAACTCTAGTGCCGTCACCTAGAGAGGTTTCTCCTTTATCTCCTCCCTTTGTATAAACTTTATCTATTTTAACCATATTTTAATCTAATATTATAAGAAAAAAAAATAAATCAAAAATTTAAGTTAAAAAGATTTGACTATGTTCTATATATGTTCTAAAAATATAATATTTTATTAATTTTTTTATTTTTTAATATTGACTATAAAGCATATATACGCAATATTTAGATATTAAAAAAAAAAAACTACAATATATAGTAACTTATCCCCATGTTATTATACACAATTGTGGATAAAAAATTAGATGCTTAATAAATTAAAATATAATATAGAAAAAAAGAACTCTGACATCCTGAATGTAGTTCAAATTAAGCCAGGTGTAAGTGTAAAGAAGAATCCTAGCAAAGATTCCTTATTGACTGAGTTTGGCAAATCAACTCTAAAAGATAGGTATCTCCTCCCAGATGAAGACTATCAGGGAATGTTTGCTAGGGTCGCTAGTTACTTTTCTGATGATAATGATCATGCTCAACGAATTTATAATTACATGTCAAGCCATTGGTTTATGCCATCCACTCCCATTTTATCTAATGGAGGTACAAATAGAGGTTTACCAATTTCATGCTTTTTAAATGAAGCAAATGACAGTTTGCATGGGATAGTTGATCTTTGGAACGAAAATGTTTGGTTGGCATCCAAGGGAGGAGGAATTGGCTCCTACTGGGGAAACCTTAGAGGCCAAGGAGAAAAAGTTGGTCAAGCAGGAAAAACATCTGGAGTTGTTCCTTTTATTAGAGTAATGGACTCTCTTACATTAGCAATAAGTCAAGGTAGCTTAAGAAGAGGCTCAGCAGCATGTTATTTGCCAGTTTGGCATCCAGAAATAGAAGAGTTTGTAGATCTTAGGAGACCTACCGGAGGAGATCCTAACCGTAAGGCATTAAATTTACATCATGGAGTAGTTTTATCAGACGATTTTATGAGGGCAGTAGAAGAGGATAAGAATTGGGCATTAAAAAGTCCTAAAGATGGTTCTATACAAAAAACAACAAAAGCAAGATCATTATGGATAAAAATTTTGACTGCTAGAATAGAAACAGGTGAACCTTATCTTTTATTTATTGATAGAGTTAATGATGCTATTCCTTATCATCACAAAATGGCAGGCTTGCAAGTAAAGATGTCTAATTTGTGTAGTGAAATAACTCTTCCAACAGGATTAGATCATCTAGGAAAAGTTAGAACAGCAGTGTGTTGTTTATCTTCCTTAAATTTAGAAAAATATGATCAATGGTTTGATCACTCAGATTTTATTTTAGATGTAATGAAGTTTCTAGACAATGTTATGGAAGACTTTATTGCAAGAGCTCCTGAGACAATGAATAATGCAAAGTATTCTGCTTCAAGAGAGAGAAGTGTTGGGTTAGGAGTTATGGGTTTTCATTCTTTTTTACAAAAAAATAAAATTCCATTTGAGTCTGTGATGGCAAAATCCTGGAATAATAAAATTTTTAAGAATATTAAAGAAAAGGCTGATAGAGCTTCTAAAATAATTGCTGATAAAAAGGGCGCCTGCCCAGATGCTAATGATTATGGAGTAAATGAAAGATTTTCAAATAAAATAGCTATAGCTCCTACTGCATCAATATCGATAATATGTGGAGGCTCTTCTCCAGGAGTAGAACCAATAGCTACAAACAGTTTTAATCAAAAAACACTATCAGGTTCTTTTAATGTAAGGAATCCTCAGCTTAAAAAGCTTCTGGCAGAGAAAGGAATGGACACAGAAGAAGTTTGGTCATCAATCACAGTGAAAAACGGTTCTGTTCAACATTTAGAATTCTTGAGTGAAATAGAAAAGGCTATTTACAAGACAGCGTTTGAAATTGATCAGCGTTACTTAGTTGAGCTTGCTGGAGATAGAACAAAATATGTGTGTCAGGCACAATCATTGAATATATTTTTAAAACCTGATGTTCATAAGAGAGATTTACACAATATTCACTTCTTAGCATGGAAAAAGGGATTAAAAAGTCTATATTATTTAAGATCAATGTCTCTACAAAGAGCAGAAGTTGTAACCCAAGAAAATATTAAAGTTCCTATTAATGGAAAAATTAATCAAAATGAAAAACCGCAAGATAAAATTATAGATTATGAAGAGTGTTTATCTTGTCAATAAAGGAGTAATAAGAATATGTCGTTATTAGATGCAAGGCCTGTTTATAAGCCTTTTAAGTACCCGTGGGCATATGATGCTTGGTTGCAACAACAGAGAATACATTGGTTGCCAGAGGAAGTTCCTCTTGCAGATGATGTCTCAGACTGGAATCATAAGCTGAATAAACAGGAAAAAAATCTTCTTTCCCAAATATTCAGATTCTTCACTCAGTCTGATATAGAAGTTAATAACTGTTATATGAAACATTATTCACAAGTTTTTAAACCAACAGAAGTTCAAATGATGCTTGCTTCATTTTCAAATATGGAGACAATTCACGTTGCAGCATATTCTCACCTGCTGGATACAATAGGTATGCCAGAAGTAGAGTATCAGGCATTCTTGCAAATAAAAGAAATGAGAGACAAATATGATTACATGCAACAATTTAATACTAACTCTAAGGAAGATATAGCAAAAACTTTGGCAATTTTTGGAGCTTTTACAGAAGGTTTACAACTTTTTGCAACCTTCGCAATATTATTAAATTTTCCAAGATTTAATAAAATGAAGGGAATGGGACAAATTGTAACTTGGTCAGCGAGAGATGAGAGTTTACATACAGAGTCGATAATTAAGTTATTTAATACTTTCTTATCAGAAAACCCTGATATCAATATTAAAAAATTAAAGGTAGATTTATATAAAGCTTGTAATAGCATGATATTACATGAAGATGCTTTTATAGATAGAGCATTTGAGCTAGGAAGCGTTGAAGGATTAAGACCAGAAAGCGTAAAACAGTATATTAGATATATTGCTGATATAAGACTTACTCAGCTTTGTCTTCAGCCAATTTATAATATTGCTACGAACCCTCTTCCATGGATAGATGTAATGTTAAACGGTGTAGAACATACTAATTTCTTTGAAAATAGAGCTACAGAATACTCTAAGGCCTCTACTAAAGGGACTTGGGAAGAGGCTTTTTCATAATATCAATGATTATTTTTATTGGTATTGATTATTTTCCATAATTTTTCAGGCTTTGCAGGCATATCAATATGATCAACTTGTAAAGCATCACACAGTGCATTAATTATAGCAGGAGGGGCTCCGATAGCTCCTGCCTCTCCAGCTCCTTTAACTCCTAATAAATTGTTTTTACATAAAATTTCGTTATAGGAAAAATTAAAGTTTGGTACATCACTTGCTCTTGGTATTGCATAATCCATAAAAGATCCAGTTAGTAATTGGCCATTGTCATCATAAATAGTTTCTTCATATAAGGCTTGTCCAATTCCTTGAACTATACCTCCGTGTACTTGTCCTTCTAATAACATAGGATTTATAACTTTACCGAAATCATCTACCACAAAATAGGATAAAATGTTTACCTTTCCATTTTCCTTATTTACTTCCAGTTCACAAATGTGCGTTCCATTGGGATAAGTAAAGCTTCCTTGAGGAGGTGTCCAAGAACCATTAACCTCTAATTTTTTTTTACTATCGGCTAATATACTTGAAATCTTGGCTAAGGATAATTTCTTGTCTTTAAAGTAAAAAACTCCTTCTTTGTAGTTAATTAGTTCAGGATTTATACCATACTTTTCTGATAATATTTTCCGTGACTCATTTAGTAGGGTTTCTGTTGCGACTTTTAAAGCACTACCACCTACAGGAGTTGAACGGGATCCTCCGGTTCCAGACCCTTTTGAAATTTCTTTGCTGTTTCCCTGTAAAATCTGAATTGAAGAGATATCTACATTTAATATTTCAGAAACTATCTGCGCATAGCTGGTTTCGTGTCCTTGCCCATTTGATTGAGTTCCTATTTTAACATTTATATTCCCATTTTTTCCAACTGCTACAGTAGCAAACTCTGGTCCACCTCCTCCACAGGCCTCAATATATGTAGATATGCCTATTCCTCTTAAAAAGCCATTACCTAAAGATTCCTTTCTTCTATTATTAAAATTTTTTACATCAGCTAAAAAAGTAGCATCTTTAAGATTTTTAATGAAATCACCGCTATCATAAGTATGTCCAAGTGCTGTCTTATAAGGCATTTGAGATTTATTTATTAAATTAATTTTTCTTATTTCAACAGGACTTATACCTAGAACTCTTGCTGACTTATCTACAAGCCTTTCTATTAGATAAGCTGCCTCTGGTCTTCCTGCTCCCCTGTAAGCATCTGTTGGTCCTGTATTGGTATAAGCGCCTTTTACATTTGCGTACGCATGTTTTATATCATAACACCCAGTGAGCATTCCAGTACCAGCATATGTTGGTATAAAAACTGAGAAATCAGACATATAGGCTCCCATATTTGCTTTAGTTTCTACCATTAAACCTGTAAACTTAAAGTTTGTGTCGAGTCCTAGTGTAGCTTTGCTTGCGTGATCTCTTCCGTGGATATCAGATAAAAAACTTTCAGTTCTTGAGGCCACCCATTTTACTGGTCTTTTCACTAAATTTGATGCAGCTAAAGAAATTACATATTCTGGATAGTTAAATATTTTCATCCCGAATCCTCCACCTACATCTTTTGTTATTACATTAATTTTTTCCTCTGATTTATTAAATATGTTTGATAGTTTCTTTCTAAGACTGTGCACTCCTTGACTTGAACAATAAAGAGTATATTCGTCTTTAGCATCATCATAAAAACCTAATGTACTTCTGCATTCCATAGGATTTGGAACTAATCTATTATTCACTAAACTTATATTAATTTTGTATGCTGAAGAATTTAAGGCACTCATTGTCTTTTCCCTATTACCTAGTTCCCAATCAAAACAAAGATTGCTAGAAAGCTCTTCTCTTACTATAGGGGCATTACTTTCTAAGGCTGCAGACACATTAGTTACGCTATCTAATTCATCAAAGTCTATATAGATTTTTTCTGCAATCTCTTGTGCTGAGGAAAACGACTCTGCTATAATGGCTAATATAGGATCCCCTACATATCTTACATTTTTTTTAGCTAGGATATGTCTAGGAGTGTCTGTCATTGGTTCTCCATCTTTATTTTTTACTAAAAAAGTTGTTCTCATTTCCTTCAGGGACAGGCTATGTATGTCATCAGAAGAAATAATTTTAATTAAATCTTTTTCTTTGAGAGCCTCAGTTATATCTATATTCAATATTTTTGCATTAGCATGAGGTGATCTTAAAACATACATATAAGCCTGATTATTTAATGAAATATCATCAGTATAAATTGCATTTCCTGTCAACAGACGGTTATCTTCTATTCTTTTAAGAGGCTGACCTATTCCAAATTTCATATATTAACAGCTAAAAAATTTACTACATTGAAAAATAAGATTTATTAAATTATATTTATAATATATCATTAATTTATTAAAAAAGTATGGATAAACATAAAGAAATTTTAGACTCTCCAAAATTTACAATAGGAGATTTGGTAAAACATAGATTTTACGCCTTTAGAGGAGTAATATTTGATGTTGATCCTGAATTCATGAATAGTGAAGAATGGTATGAATCTATCCCAGCACACATAAGACCAAAAAGAAATCAGCCCTTTTACCATTTATTTGCGGAGAATGAGGACGGTCCTTATATAGCTTATGTTTCTCAACAAAATCTTTTACATGATGAAAATCTGGATCCTTGCTCACATCCTCAGATTGACACATTATTTGAAGGAATTGTAAACGGAAAGTACGTACTAAAAAATTCTAATTTGCAGTAGATAATTTATTTGCAATCACTTATATACTTACCTGACCATGCTGAAGCTTCATTTGCTAGCTGGGAAGTTAATAGCCTTCTAAAACTGGCATGGCAAGTACCACATGCATTTCCTAGATTACACATTTGTAGGTCAACACTCTCCCAATCATTTTTTTCCAGAGCTTTTTCAAGCTTGCTAGCAGCAATTTCAGCATTAGCATATAGTTTATTAAAATATTCTTCAACAGCCCAAATAGCTGGAGTTGCGTTGGTTAAGTTTTTTGTAGATAAATTTGTAGACCTAGGCCAAAGGTCTTTTGACTTTTCTAGAAGTAGCTTAATATCTTTTGCATCTTGAATTGCTAAATTCTGATCATAGTCTAGATTAGTATCTACATCTATGAATGGAGACAGTCTTTTTACTCTAGCCCAAATGCCTTGCATCGAAGCTTTTCTTAGTTCAATAGTATCCAAAGCCTTTTCAAAATCATTACTGCTACTTTGAAAACTAATAATAACTAATGTTGATATTAAAAACAAAAATCTCATGTAATTATTATAGTCACAATAAAAAATTTATCTACTTTATTTTTTTAACCAAGGAGCATCAGGAGCTGTTATTTCTCCTTTAGGAGGACTGCTAACTTTTCCAGAAGAATTTTTTTTTGATTCTAGACTATCTATTGCATCTCTGTTTAGATATTTCTTATATGCAAGCTTTCCTAATAAAAAAGAAAAAATTATTGCTGAAAAAAATATTATAATTCCGATTAGTGGATGATAATGCATATGAGTATTACTTTAGTATTTTTTAAAAAATTAACAACAAAAAATTTTCCCTTCTTTTTTCTCTTTTTTTGAAATAGTAAAAACCTCATATCCTGTTTTAGTAACACCTATGGTGTGTTCATACTGGGCTGATAATTTTTTATCCCTTGTCACAGCTGTCCACCCATCTTCCAGTATCAATACTTCTCTCTTACCTAAATTAATCATTGGCTCTATAGTAAAAAACATTCCTTCCTCTAAAACAACGCCCTTTTTTTTTTCACCATAATGTAAAATGTTGGGAGCGGTATGAAATTTTTGTCCTATACCGTGACCACAAAAATCTTTTACAATTGAATATCCCTTACCCTCAGCATGCTCTTGAATAGCCGATCCAATGTCACCTATTGTGTTTCCAGGGCGAACTTGTTTTATACCTTCCCACATGGCATCGTAAGTAGAATTAATTAATTTTTTAGCTTTCAATTTTGTTTCTCCTACTACAAACATTCTACTTGTGTCACCGTGCCAGTCATTTAGTATAACCGTTATATCTATATTTATGATATCATTACTTTTTAATACTTTTTGTCCTGGAATACCGTGACATACAACATGGTTTACCGAAGTGCAAATAGATTTAGGAAATCCTTTATAATTTAGAGGAGCAGGGACTGCATCATTTTTTAAAATAAAATCATGACATAATTTATCTAGTTTGTCTGTAGTGACGCCAATTTCAACAAAAGGTTCTATAAAATCTAAAACCTCTGCAGCCAGTTTTCCTGCTTTTCTCATATTCTCAAAATCCTGGCTTGTATGAATTATTATCTCTCCTTTAAATTCATCAAAAATAATTTTTCTATTTTCATTCATGCAAATATAAAAACCTAATTTAATTATTTTAAATAAATCTATCTTACATTAAATATTTAAATTTAAGTATTTATTTTATATTAGAT
>JAYYAX010000046.1:0-31809 GCA_036042925.1 Pseudomonadota bacterium | reverse complement strand
AATAAAATAAAAAATATTTTTAACTAAGTATAGTCAAAAAATAAATTACATATTAATTTCAAAGTAAATATGAAATACAAAAAAAAAAATATAATTAATACAAATAAAAAGTTAGTAATTAAAGAATTGTTCGATGACGTTTCAAATAAATATGACTTGATGAATGATTTAATGAGTTTTGGTCTGCACAGAATTTGGAAAAAAAGCTTGATAAGAAATTTAAAAAATGAAAAAGCTAATAAAATATTGGATCTGGCTGGAGGTACAGGAGATATAAGCAGAGCAATAGCAAAAAAGTTTATTGATAGCAAAGTTTATTTATATGATTTAAGTTTTAAGATGATCTTGCATGGTAGAAACTTTAAAAAACCAAGACTCAAAAATTTATTTTTTTTAAATGGAAGTGCCGATCAACTTGCGTTTAAGGACAGTTCTATTGATGTCATCACAATAGCGTTTGGATTAAGAAATTTTTCAAATCTCGAGCGTTGTATTTTAGAATGTAATAGGGTTTTAAGGTACGGAAAAAAAATATACGTATTAGAATTCTCTCCATCTGTGAATGATTTCATTAGCCCCTATTATGAATATTATTCAAATAATATTATCCCTATGATAGGAAGAAAAGTAGCAAATAACCAGGATGCATATAAATACCTTGTAGACTCAATAAGAAACTTTCCTCACAATTTAGAATTAGAGAATATTTTTACTAAAAATGGTTTTTTTTGTTATAATCGAATTAAATATTTAGGGGGTATAGCCTATTTAAATATTTTTACAAAATTATAGCTATGAAAAAGAAAAAAATACTTTTAATAATTACTGGTAGCATTGCCTCATATAAAGCTTTATTTTTAATTAGAATTTTAAAAAGCTTGAATGTTTCTATAAACTGTATTCTTACTAAGTCTGCAGAAAAATTTATTACTCCATTAGCAGTATCTTCCCTTTTAGGAAAAAAAGCTAATTCTGAATTATTTTGCCTTGATGACGAAATGGATATGGGGCACATTAAATTAGCCAAGGAAAACGATCTTATAGTTGTAGCTCCTGCTTCAGCTAATTTTATTTCCAAAGTTGCAACTGGATCAGCAGATGATCTTGCCTCCTCTGTAATGCTTGCTTCAAATTCTACTACTTTTATATTTCCTGCTATGAATCCTATTATGCTAAATAACCATTTTACACAAGAAAACTTTAAGAAATTAGAAAAAGCAGGAAATAGGTTCAAAATCTTTCAAGGTAAAAATGGAGAGCTTGCTTGCGGTGATACTGGACAAGGAAGAATGAAAGAACCAGATGAGATATTCAAAATAATTAAAAACTTCCTTTTTAAAGATAATAAAATATTTAATGGAATAAATGCTTTAGTTACTGCTGGTCCGACTCAAGAAGCTATTGACCCTGTACGCTATATAAGCAATAATTCATCTGGGAAACAAGGATATGCGCTTGCACAAGAACTAGCAAACATGGGTGCTAATGTTTGTTTGGTATCGGGTCCAACTAATTTAGTATCGCCATTAAATATTAAAAAATTTATTAGAGTGTCAACAGCCAGAGAAATGTTTGAAAGTTGTGCTAAAAATATACCAAGTGATTTATTCATAGGGGCAGCTGCTGTAGCGGATTGGAGAGTACATAACTATAATAAAAATAAATTGAAAAAGTCTGAAAACAATTTCTCTTTTAAGCTTACAGAAAATAAAGATATTCTCAAATATATATCTACACATAACAAGAGACCCAAATTAGTTGTGGGATTTGCAGCAGAAACAAAAAATCTTAAAAAGAATGCGATATTAAAATTAAAAACAAAAAAATGTGATCTTATAGCAGCAAATAATGTTTCTTTAGAAAAAAATGTTGTAGGGGGAGATAAGAACAGCGTTCATATTTTTACCAATGATAGATGTTTAGCTAGCTATAAGAGAATGGATAAAGGTTTATTATCCAACAAAATGTTAATTGAAATAATACATCCTTTATTAAATAAGAAGAAAGAACTTTCGTCCCTCAGTAAAAGTTAATACTGATACTAAAAATTAATTATAAAAATAAGATTAGATGTCATTAACAGATTTAAATTTAGAAAGATACTCAAGAAATATTTTACTTCCAGAAATAGGGGGTGCAGGACAAGAAAAACTTCTTAATTCTAAAGTTTTAGTTGTAGGTGCAGGTGGTTTAGGATCACCGGTAATAATGTATTTAGCTGCTCTGGGAATAGGGAATATAACAATTGTTGATCATGATAAAATTGAGCTCTCAAATCTGCAGAGACAAATAATTCATAATACAGAAAAAATAGGTGTTTTTAAATCAGATAGCGCAGCTAATTTTGTAAATAAACTAAATCCAGATATAAATGTAAATAGCATAACAGAAAAACTTTCTATTAAAAATGCTGATAAATTAATAAATCATAATGACATAGTTGTTGATGGTAGTGATAATTTTGAAACAAGATATTTAATTGCAGACAAAGCTTTTAAAAATAGTAGAACACTGGTATCCGCTGCTATTACTAAGTATGAAGGACAGATATCTACATGGAAAAGAGGAGATAAGTATCCTTGCTTTAGATGTCTATTTCCTAAAAAACCCATAAATAATTTATCCGGAAATTGTTCAAGTAACGGAGTAATAGGTAGCCTAGGTGGTTTTTTAGGCTCACTTCAAGCAACAGAAGTAGTAAAAGAGATTTTAGAAATAGGTGAGTCATTGGCTGGCTACATAAACATTTACGATATTTTAAATAATAATTTTAGAAAAATAAAAGTTAATGTAGATCAGAATTGCAAATTTTGTAGTAAATATAGGGGTTATGGAAATAAGTAAAAATATATTATTTATTTTATTTACATCAGATTTCTATAAATGCTATTATGCTTTAAATTTGGCTTCTACCTATCAAGCATGTAATAAAAACGTTACCATTTTCTTTTCTGGATACGCTTGTAATTTTCTTATACAAGACTGGAGTAAGTACGATAAATTAAAAATTAGTAAGAAAATAAGTAAAAAAAAAATGACCAATTATTTAGATATCTTTAAATTATGTAGTGAAATTAATATTAACATTTATTATTGCGACACAGCCATAGATTTTTTAGACATAACTCAAAGTAGTTTTATTAAAGGCATAAAAATAAAGTCTATGCCTTTATACCAAGTAATAAATAATCACAAAAACAGTCAAACTATATTCATATAATTCTATTAGGTGGGTTATGACCATCAATAAAGGTTTTAATATTTACTATTACTTTTTCTCCCATTTCTATACGACCTTCTACTGTTGCTGAACCTAAATGGGGTATTAAAATAGTATTTGGAGCCTCAAGTAACTCAGAGTTTCCATTTTCTTTTCTTCTAAATACATCTAAACCTGCTCCTGCAATTTTATTATTTTTTAAAGAATATAATAATGCTTTTTCATCTACAATTTCACATCTAGAAGTGTTTATCAGATAACAGTCTTTCGTCATCAATTCTAATCTTTTTTTTGAAATTAATCCCTTAGTTTCTCTAGTAAGAGGACAGTTAATTGAAATAATATCCATTCTCTTTATCATTTCATTTAAACTGCTCCAATATGAGGCTTCGTATAATTCTTCTATACTGTAAGGTAACTGCTTTCTATTATGATAATGAATAGAAATTCCAAAAGCCCTAGCTCTTTTAGCTACAGCTTGTCCTATTCTTCCCATCCCTATAATACCTAATCTTTTTCCATATATCCTTTTTCCTAACATGTTAGTAGGGCTCCAACCATTCCAGTTTCCTTCAGATACGAGTCTTGAACCCTCATATAATCTTCTTGGTAGTGCTAATAAAAGAGACATAATCAAGTCAGCAGTATCATCTGCTAAAAGACCAGGAGAATTTGTAACTATAATGTTTTTGCTTTTTGCAGTCTCTAAATCAATATGATCGGTGCCTGCTCCAAAGTTTGCAATAAGCTTTAGGTCATCACCTGAATTATTTAAAACCTTTTTAGAAATTTTATCAGCAATTGAGGGAACAATTATCTGATATTGCTGAAACACCTCTATTAGTTCCTCCTCTGTAAGTAATTTGTCTGAAACATTTAGAGTAGCATTAAAAAGCTCCATCATTCTAGTTTCGACTTTTTCAGGTAACTTTCGAGTTATAAATACTGTAGGTTTTTTTGATATCATAATTTATTCTTGATATTATAATAATTAAATTATTAGTTCAATTATGCATTACAAGTATTTACTATTAGTTTATTGTTTATGTTCTGTTATCAATAATTGTATTGCAGAAAATTATGTTAGTATTAAATCTACGACTAATCTGAGAGTAGGACCTGGAAAGCAGTATCCTATAAATTGGACCTTAAATATACAAAATATGCCAGTAAAAATGATAGAGGAGGGGGAAGTTTATTCAAAAGTGGAGCTTTATGACGGTACCTCAGGATGGATTTGGAACGCAACTATTTCAAAGAAAAAAAGTGTTATAGTTTTAAAAGATGAATATATTTACGACAAAAAAAAGAAAAATATAGCATTTGTTAAGAAAAATGTTGTACTCAATAAAATTAAATGCGGTTTACTTATTAAAAATATAAAAAGTTGCAAAATTAGAATTAAAAATATAAAAGGATATATTAATCAAATGTATGTATGGGGAAGCAAGTGAATATTAATTAAAATCACCTATTAGTTCATTTATGGTACTCTTTTGTAATGTTGTAGAATGTGCATAAGTTTCATGATTAATAGCTAACTCTATTTTAGACTTGTCATCTTTAAAAGCACGAATGTCCTCATCTGTAAAAACAAAATGAATAAACTGTACTGAAGATGCTTTTCCGTCTGCAGTGGTTCTATCAACATCTAACTCAGCTTTTCCCTTAATGATCCTTTCATTTAATCTAATTGAAAACCTTTCCTCAAATCCTCCCATTTTAGAAAGCACCTCAGATCTTTTTAAAGGATTATCAATTTCTACCATAACTGTTGCGACTAATTCTTTTCCATTAGGAACTAAAGATTTATAAGCATTTATTTCTTCTTTAATTTGTTCGCTACCGCCATTTTCAATAAAAACCATTTCATTTATTTGATGAATGATAGTGTCTCTATTTTCAAAATAAAGTGTCACATAAGGCCCTACATCAATTCTTCTATTTTTTTTTCTATCTACAATTTCTTTTCTGCGTATTGGTCTTAAGTTCTTATAATCCTCTCTTGAAAATATTTCATTTGGTTGAATTTGATTATTTGTCATATTTTAGTCCTATTTAATAAGTGTTAAGTTTTAAAAAATTTTAATATATTTTGAGGGCTAGTTTCTCCATAAGAGTCACCTACTGTGTTGTCTCCTTTACCTTTTTCAATCCATATTTTTTTTATGACATTGTCTTCAATAAAAGCAGCGTATCTCCATGACCTTAGACCGAATCCAAGATTATCTTTTTTTACTAGCATACCCATTAACCGAGTAAACTCTCCTGAGCCATCTGGTATAACTTTAACCTTCTTTAGCTTTTGACTTTTGGCCCATGCATTCATAACAAATGCATCGTTTACTGATAGACAATAAATTTCCTCTATACCTTTTTCTCTAAATACGGAGTATAATTTCTCAAAATCGGGAAGTTGATGAGTAGAACATGTCGGAGTAAAGGCCCCAGGAAGAGAAAAGAGAATAACTTTTTTCCCTTTGAAATAATCATCACTTGAAATATCTTGCCATCTAAAAGGATTTTTTCCTTTTATCGTGGTATCTTTAACTCTAGTTTTAAAGATTATATTTGGAACTAATTGTGTCATTTGGAACCTTCACTATCGTAAGCTTCAGATAACAACTCTAATGGATGATAAATTTTTTTATCATAACTAGAGAGTTTTTTCTCATCATTTATGTCTTTCAAATGCAATGCAGCTAGAGGACAAGTTGAAGCTATAATACCTTCTTCATTTTTAAAAACATTTCTTGCTGCTGGCAAACCTACTTTTTTCGCTGTTTTATTCCACCTTTTTTTTATACCCCATGTTCCACCATGACCTGAACACTTTTCGACATTAATATTTTTTTTATTAGTAATTACATTTAATAGATTGTAGGATTTTGAACCAATATTCTGAGCCCTACTGTGGCATGCAGTGTGTAAAGTTATAGGTTTTTCTAATGGTTTGACATCAAGATTTAATTTTCCATTATTATGCAAATCCATTAAAAACTCGTCTGCATCCATGGTATTTTTAGAAAGTTGTATAACATCATCATTTTCAGGACATAAAAGTGGCCAATGTGACTTAAGCATTAATGCACATGATGCAATTGGTGCTAAAACCTTATACCCCTCTCTTATTTTTTTTATCAATAAGGAAGCTGTTTTTTCAGCAGATTTTTTTACATCTTCTACTTTCCCTTGCTCTAATTGCGGCATTTTACAACATTCTGTGTAACCTTCTTCATAATAAATTTTATTTTTTTCTAATATATTAATAAGCGATTTTCCTATTTCAGAGTCATTATATCCTGCATAGCAAGTACTAAAAATGACGACTTTATTATCATTTGTTTTTGAATAGGTAATGGCCTTAGATTTTTTTTTAATATAAGAAAATAGATTAATCGAGTTAAATTTTGGTAACCTAATATCTAATTCAACTTTAGCTATTTTATTTAGTACCCATCTAAAAAATTTATTTTTTCTATCTGTCATCCAATTAAAAATTTTAGGAAATCTTATACCTAATTTTCCATTAAAATCTGTCATAGACAATTGATTTTCTATTATATTATTATTTTTATTTTGTGCTTTATATCTAATAAAAAGAGAAGGAATATCAATCGCGAATTCGTGTGGAGGAACATAAGGGCAACTTACCATGAAACACATATCACATAAAGTACAAGCATCTACAACTTTATCAAAGCTATCCGATGAAACTGTATCTAATTCCATACTTTCAGAATCGTCTATTAAGTCAAATAGTTTCGGAAAACTATCACATAAATTAAAGCAGCGACGACAACTGTGACAAACATCAAATTGTCTTCTCATTTCTATATCAAGCTCATTACTATCCCAAAAATTTTTAGATTCTATATCTAAAGTTTTTCTTACAGGAGCCCTTAGTCCACCTTCTTGTATCATTTATTATCCTTTATGAAAAAACGCAGTAACATTAAATGTTACTGCGTTTGATTGCGAATTATTCTGATAAGGTATCTAATGCTTTTTGAAATCTACCAGCGTGACTTCTTTCTGCCTTGGCTAATGTCTCAAACCAATCGGCTATTTCATCAAAGCCTTCTTCTCTAGCTGTTCTTGCCATACCTGGGTACATGTCAGTATATTCATGTGTTTCTCCAGCTATTGCTGCTTTTAAGTTTTCGCTAGTACTACCAATAGGTTCACCAGTTGCTGGATCACCAACTTCTGCTAAAAACTCTAAATGTCCGAAGGCATGGCCGGTCTCTCCCTCTGCTGTAGATCTGAATACAGCAGCGGCATCATTAAATCCTTCAACATCAGCCTTAGATGCAAAATACAAATAACGTCTGTTAGCTTGAGACTCTCCAGCAAAGGCTGCTTTCAGGTTCTCTACTGTTTTACTTTTAGAAAGTGACATAATATCTCCTTTTGTGAGTGTTAAATACTGTTTAATATATTCTAATACGAAAGTTAAATTTATTTAGATTATTAGAATGATTCTAAACTATAAAAAATTTATCATTTTATGAGATTATATTCAATGCAGAAAAGTATATTTTCTTAATCTTTGTTCTTAAGATTAATAATAATGTTTATTGAATCTTTGATTTTTCCAGAAGGTATTTCAGGATGCTTAGAGATAGCTATTTCATTTTTGTCAATGTCAATAAGCTCGTCTCTTTCAGAATCATAAAAATGATAGTGATCCTGTAAGTTAGTATCAAACCACATTTTGTCATTATTTACGAAGAATTTTTTAAGAATTCCTTTATCTGCAAGCTCGTTAAGATTATTATAGACAGTAGCTAAGGATATATTTATGTTTTTATTCTTCAAATGAGTCATCAATTTAGCAGCTGTAATATGAACTTTATGCTTTTGAAGAATGTAATTAATGATAGCAATTCTTTGTGTTGTTGGCCTTAAATTATTTTTTAGTAAAATTTTTTTTGAATTAGACATAATTTTAAATTAGGAACCTGTAACTATTCTGTCAACTAATTGCTTTACAGAAGGTATAAATCCATTGGAATAAAAAGGATCCTGCGCAAATTTCCATGCATTATGACCCGCGAACATTAATTGATTATTAACATCATCTTCATGAGCAACCTCTTGTAAAGTTTTTTGTATACAAAAACTTCTGGGATCTACTTTTCTCCCGGTAGATATTTTTCCCTTATCCGCCCAATTAGAAAATGAACAGTGACTAAGACACCCCATACAATCTCTTTGATCTTTTTTTATTTCATCAGCCTTTTCTGGATTTACAAAAATTATAGAATTATCTGGAGTTTTTAGCACTTCGCTAAACCCTTTCTTAATCCACTCTTTAACTCTTGAGATATCTTTTTTCAATATCAAAAAAGGTCTTTTTGCTTTTCCTAAAGCATATTCGCTTAAGTCATCATTGGAGATCTCATCATTTTTAGAAAATAATTTTATCTGCCTTAAAGATCTCTCAGTTAACTCTTTAATGAAATTATTTTTTACAGCTGATGAATAGAATCCTGTGGGACTAAATTTGTGAAGTTTAATTTCTCCTTTTTTTAACTCCATTAATTTCTCTTTCCATGCTTTTGGAATTGGACTTTCTTTTGTTAAAAGAGGTCTTGTTCCGAATTGAAAAGCAATTGGACCTAATTCAGGATTATCTATCCAATCTTCCCAATCTGACAAATGCCAAACACCCCCAGCCATTACTATGGGAACATTTCCTAACCCAACACTCCGCATAAATTTTCTAAGCAAACTAACTCTTTCAAAAGGTTTTTCAGGTTTTTCCGGATCCTCGCTATTTGACAGTCCGTTATGACCTCCTGCTAGCCATGGATCTTCATAAACTACTGCGCCTAGTTTTGGTAAAAAATTTTTATATGCTCTCAAAAATAGTATTTTAAAAGCTCTTGCAGATGAAACTATAGGGTAATAAAAAATATCAAACTTAGAAGCTATTTCTCCCAAACGAAAAGGCATTCCTGCTCCGCAGGTCACTCCGTGAACTAATCCTTTTGTTTTCTCTAAAATACCCTCTAATACTCTTTGAGCTCCTCCCATCTCCCATAATATATTAACATTTAATCTTCCTTTTCCTCCTGAGGTTTCGTGAGCTATTTGAGCCTGCTTGATGCCTCCTTTTATTCCATAATCTACTAATTCTTCATGTCTTTCTATTCTTGTCCTTCCAAAGTAAACCTGTCTAATAACACTGCCATCATCTAGATAGTTATCGGCGTTGACGCCAGAAAAAGTTCCTATTCCACCGGAAGCTGCCCAACTTCCTGCTGTTAAACCATTTGATACAGCTACTCCTTTACCTCCTTCTACAAGTGGTAAAACTTCTTTATCTGCCATAATTATAGAGTTTAATTTTTTCATATATATATATAAAGTACTATCTAAATATTATTAATCAACATCCTTGATGCTAAGTCTAACTTTTCCTCTCTTGTCAAAACCTATAACTTTTACTTTTACGTCATCGCCTTCTTTAACTACGTCGGTTACTTTGCCTACTCTTTCATCAGATAAAGCACTTATATGAACTAACCCGTCTCTTTTACCTAAAAAATTTACAAATGCACCAAATTCAACTACTTTTACTACTTTTCCTTTATATATTTTTCCGTTTTCAGGTTCATCAACAATTTCGTGTATCATTTTTAAGGCAGTCTTAATTGCTTCTTTCTTATTAGAAGAAACTTTTATATTTCCCTCATCATCTATGTCAACTTTAGCTTCTGATAATTCAACTATCTCTCTAATTACCTTTCCTCCAGACCCTATAACTTCTCTTATCTTATCCTTATCTATTTTCAGCATCTGCATTTTAGGAGCAAATTCATTAAGCTCTTTATTAGGCTTTTTAATAATCTTGTCCATTTCTTTTAAAATAAGGATTCTTCCTTTTTTTGCTTGTTTTAAAGCGGCACTCATGATTTCACTTGTTATTGAGTCAACTTTAATATCCATTTGTAGTGAAGTTATACCATCTTTAGTCCCAGCTACCTTAAAATCCATATCTCCCAAATGGTCTTCATCTCCCAAAATATCAGACAGAACAATAAAATTTTCTTCTTCTTTTATTAAACCCATTGCTATACCAGCAATTTGTTTTTTAATTGGAACTCCAGCATCCATTAAAGCTAGTGAACTAGCACATACTGTTGCCATTGAGGAAGACCCATTTGACTCTGTTATTTCAGAAACTATTCTTATTGTATAAGGGAACCTTTCAACACTAGGTAAAATAGGATGAACTGCTCTCCATGCTAACTTACCATGACCTATTTCTCTTCTTCCAGTTCCTCCCATTCTACCGGCCTCGCCAACAGAAAACGGAGGAAAATTGTAATGCAACATGAACTTTTCTTTATGTAGACCTTCTAAAGAGTCAATCATTTGTTCATCTTCACTTGTACCTAGTGTCAGAGCAGCTATTGCTTGTGTTTCTCCTCTGGTAAAAAGGGCAGATCCGTGTGCTCTGGGAAGTAAACCTGTTTCACAATTAATTTTTCTAACTTCGTCGATTTTTCTTCCATCTATTCTTATTTTCGATGTAAGAATTTTTTCCCTAACCAACTTTTTTTGTAGTTTATTCAAAGAGCTACTAAGTTTTTTAGTGTCGATCTCTGTTTCTTCTGATAAGACTTCTAAGCTTTGATTAATCTTTTTGAGCTTTTCTTGTCTGTCTTTTTTGTTTTTAATATTATAAGCCTCTAGTACAGATTCCTTAAACTTCTCAGAAACTATTTTATCTTCTTTTGTAGCATCAATTTCTATTAATTCCCAAGGATCTTTTGCAGCTTCCTCAGCTAAATCTACAATCGTTTTTAAAACATCTTTATAAGCATTCTGTCCAAAAACTACAGCTTCAAGCATAATATCCTCACTTAATTCTTTAGCCTCAGACTCTACCATTAGAACTCCATCTTTAGTTCCAGCTATCACTAAATCTAGCTCACTTTCCAGTAGTTGCTCATTTGTTGGATTTAAAACAAATTTGTTTTTAATTCTTGCAACTTTACTTGCTCCTAATGGTCCATAAAATGGTATCCCCGATATGGTAAGTGCCGCTGAAGCTCCAATAATAGCAGGAATTTCTGTGCTATTATTACCGTCGTGACTTAATACTTGGCAAATTACCTGAACCTCGTTTTTAAAGCTATCAGGAAAAAGAGGTCTAATTGGTCTATCTATTAATCTTGATGTGAGAGTTTCTTTCTCACTTGGCCTCCCTTCTCTTTTTAGATAACCTCCTGGAATTTTACCTACAGAATAAAACTTTTCGATGTAGTGAACGGTTAAAGGAAAAAAATCGTTTTCCGATGAGTCTTGCTTTGATGCAACTACTGTACATAATAATTTCGTATCCCCATAAGTAACTAACACTGCTCCATCAGCTTGTCTAGCTATTTTACCGGTTTCTAATATTAAATCTTTGTCTCCCCATGTGAGAGATTTTTTAATTAAATTAAACATATATTTTCCTAATTATGAAGTTACTTTCTAAGGCCTAATTTTTTGATTAAATTAGCATACTTGTCTTCATCCTGATTTTTTAAATATTTTAATAACTTTCTTCTATTATTAATCATTCCTAATAGGCCGCGCTTAGAATGATTATCTTTTTTGTTATTTTTAAAGTGTTCTGTAAGACTATTAATTTTTTTTGTTAGAATAGCAACCTGCACCTCGGTAGATCCCGTATTCTTTTCATTCTTGCCAAACTCTAAAACTATCTCTTTTTTTTCACTGACGCTTATCGTCACTTTTACCTCCAAACTATAAATTAAAATTTCGTCTTGGTATAATATATTCTTTTTTCAAATAAGCAATACTTACTAATTTATTATCAGCTTTTACTAATATTAATTTATTATCACTATCTATCTTACGTTTTATTGATTTCAAATTCAACATAATACCATTCTTTAACATTACTGAATATTTTTTTTCTAAATTTATTATTTTTACATTATCTAAAGCACTTTCAATTGGTAATAGTTTTTTATTAATTTCAGAGACACTTAATCTTAAAATATTTTCTAATGGGGTTGAGTCCTTAATTTTGAAAATGTTGTCCTCTGTTCGTATTATCTCGTATGCAAAACCAGCAGTTCCAAGTTTTCTTGCTATATCTCTAGCTAACGATCTTACATAAGTACCTTTGCTGCAGACAACTTCAAATTTACTAAAATTTATATCTTTTGTTTTTTTTACTACCAATTTATATATGTTTACTTTTTTTTCTTTTATTTGAAATTTAATATTTTTCCTTGCTAATTTATATGCCCTTATTCCGTCGATTTTTACTGCGGAAAAAATAGGAGGAACTTGATTTATTTCACCAAGGAAAAATTTATTCACAATAAAATTTACTTCATTATAGGATGGTCTTTTCTGACATATTTTTATAACTCTGCCCTCACTGTCGCAAGTATCGGTTTCTTCGCCCCATTTTATAATAAAAGAATACTTTTTTTTATTATTTGTAATAAAATTAATTGATTTGGTAGCTTCTCCTATTGCAATTGGAAGTACTCCTTCTGCTTTTGGATCTAAAGTTCCTAAATGCCCCAATTTTTTAAAATTAAATTTTTTTTTAAGTGCTCTGGATATAGAAAAAGACGTTTTTCCTTTTTCTTTATAAATATTTAGCCAACCATCAAATCGATCTTGCATGTTTTATGGTTATTTAGGTTTAATTAAATTGTCTATCTTCAATGCTTGAGAAAAAGAGTGATCTGTAAAAAAAGATAATTTCGGAGAATATTTAGTTCTCAATTCTTTAGCAACTAACTTAGAAAATAGGTTCGAACTTTCATTCAAAACTTTAACTACTTCCTCCTCATTTCTTCCCATGCAGCTTATAAAAACCTTTGCATATCTAAGATCTGATGTAGGCTGAACTTCTGTTATTGTAATCATACTATTATCTAAACCTACAATTGAGTTTTTTTTTTGCAATAAAATATTTGAAAGTAAAGCTCTTACATTTTCTCCAACTCTTCTTGTTCTGTTATTAAGAAGTTTCATTAACTAAAAATTTAATTTTCTTCAAGTTTTCTTGGAGTGCTCTGAATTTCATAGCATTCAATAATATCATTTACTTGTAAATCTTTATAGTCTTTCAGTGCAACTCCGCATTCCATGCCCTCACTTACTTCTTTAGCTTCATCACTGTGCCTCTTCAGAGTACCAAGATCTCCTGTATAAATAACTATACTATCTCTTAGCAATCTAACTTTACTAGTCTTTTTAATAATACCTTCTTTGACATAGCATCCTGCTACTTTTCCAAGTTTTGATATTTTAAAGACTTTTTTAATTTCAGCTGTACCCAAAAACTTTTCTTTTTCTGTGGGTGCTAACATACCTGACAATAGCGATCTTATTTCATCAAATATTTCATAAATTATAGAATAATATTTAATATTTATATTATGTTGTTTAGCTACCTTTTTAGCTTGTAAATCAGATCTTACATTAAAACCTATAATTAAGGCTTGGTTTGATGCCGCCAATACTACATCCGTTTCTGTTATACCACCAACGCCTGCAAGCAATATTTGTACGTCTACCTCTTCATTTCCAATTTTTTCTAATGAATTAACTATAGCTTCTTTTGAACCTAATGCATCTGCCTTTATTATAATGTTTAGAATTCTTTTTTCACCGGTTTTAATGTTTTTTAATATATTTTCCATTGAGTTAGCTCTAGAAATAATAGTAGTTTTCTCTTTTTTAATTAGAGACTTCCTATACTCACTTACTTCCCTAGCTCGTGACTCATTTTCTACTACTATTATATCGTCTCCAGCTTGCGGTACATCGTTTAAGCCTAATATTTCTGATGGTTCAGAAGGACTCAGATTTTCTAACATTTCGCCTTTTTCATTAATAATGGCTCTAATTTTTCCCCATTGTGATCCGGCTACTACAATATCTCCTTTTTTTAAAATACCTCTTTGCTGTACTACTGAAGCTACTACACCTCTACCTTGCTCTCTTTTTGCCTCAATTATAGTTCCTTCTCCCCTTTGAGATAAACTAGCTTTAGTTTCTAATATTTCTGATAGAAGAATTATATTTTCTAAAAGCGCCTCAAGATTCATTTTTTTAAGGGCTGAGACTTCCACTGAGGGAACATCTCCTCCCAAACTTTCTAGTAATACATCATATTTCAAGAGCTCATTTTTTACTTTATTAGCATCAGCACCATTACTGTCAATTTTATTGATAGCAACTATTATTGGAACTTTTGCAGCTTTTGCGTGCTTAATTGCTTCTTCAGTTTGAGGCATCACGCCATCATCCGCTGCTACTACCAAAATCACTATATCAGTAAGTTTAGCGCCTCTCGCTCTCATTGCGCTGAAAGCAGCATGCCCTGGAGTATCAATAAAAGTAACTTTTTTGTTGTCCTTAGTTGTAACTTGATAGGCTCCAATATGTTGAGTAATTCCACCGTGTTCTTTTCCGACTACATCAGTATTTCTTATAGCATCTAACAATGTGGTTTTTCCATGGTCAACGTGTCCCATAACTGTGACTATTGGAGGCCTAAAAACAGCATCTTTCCCATCCTCAGTAGAAACATCTAAGCCTATTTCAATATCAGACTCTGATACTCTCTTAGTTTTATGTCCAAATTCTAAAACAACTAATTCTGCAGTATCTGCATCAATTGTTTGTGTAGCAGTAGCAGCTATATCATTTTTAATTAATACTTTTATTACTTCAGCCACTCGTGCTGCCATCCTATTAGCTAAATCTTGAACAGTAATAAATTCTGGTATTTTCACCTCTCTTACAATTGGTCTATTGTTACTTTCGTTAGTTATCCTTTCTTCAAGAGACTTTTTCTCTTTTTCTCTAGCACGTCTTATTGAAGCTAAGCTTCTTTGCCTTTCCTCATCTTCATAGGCTTGCTGTACCGTCATTTTACCAGTTTGTCTTCGAGCATTAACTTTTCCTAATGAGAGTTGCTTTTTTAAATCTGCTCTATTTTTCTTTGAAGTACTCCTTTTAGTTAAATCGTCTCTACTATCTGTTTGGGATAAATTAGAAGCAGGCCTTTCTACTTTACTTGCATTAAACTTATTATTTTGTATTGATTTTTTATTATTATCTTGGTCTTTAGTTTCCTTTTGCAAATATTTTTTATTTCTAAACTCTTCTTCTTGACGAGAAGAAATTATGTTCTCTCTATCAATTTTATTAGAATGAGCTGCTTCTTTTATTTTTTCAAGTTTATCTTTAACGATATTCTCTTTAACTGCTGGCTCGCTACTCTCTGATTTTGTTTTTGGCAGTATGCTTTCGTTTTGAAATGAAGAATTTTCTTTTACATCTTGTTCAGTTGAATTATTATTTTTTTTAGAAAAAGTCCTTACTTTTTTTACTTCTACTGCTACAGACTTTACCCTTCCATGACTAAAAGATTGTTTCACAGTTCCACTGCCTACTGTCTTCCTTAGTTCTAACTTATTTTTGTTTACAAGACCTAATTTTTTTTTATCCATATGTACTTTACCTGTAAATCAGTTGTTATTTAAACCAACTTTCTCTTGCTTTCATAATAATTTTATCAGCCTCTTCATTATTTTCAAATTTACCTTCCAATATTTCCAATAGTTCATCAGAGGATAAGTCTGCTAAATCGTTTTTTGTCTTAATATTATTCTTCCCAAGGATTACTAACATCTCTGCATCTAATCCATCAATGCTCTTTATTTCATCACTAACGCCTAATTGAACTCTCTCTTTTTCATATTCTTCCTCTTTTTCTTCTAGATAAACAATAGCCCTATCTTTCAATTCTTTTGCAAGATTTTCATCAAATCCTTCAATAGCTTGTAGTTCCTCAAGTGGAACATAAGCTACTGCTTCTATGCTTTTGAAGCCCTCACTTACCAATAAGTGCGCTATAACGTCGTCTATTACTAAAGCTTCTATTAACACTTGGGTTTCCTTTTTAATCTCAGCTTGTCTTCTTTCAGACTCTGCGCCTTCGGTTAAAATTGTTATTTCCCATTTTGAAACTTGAGATGCAAGTCTAACATTTTGTCCTTTTCTCCCTATTGCTAAGCTTAACTGATCATCTGGAACTATTACTTCTACTTTTTGATTTTCTTCATCAAGTACTACTTTTGTTACTTCTGCAGGAGATAAAGTGTTGACTATAAATGATGCAGGATCCTCACTCCAAGTAATAATATCTATTTTTTCACCTTGTAATTCATTAACAATTGCTTGTACCCTACTTCCTCTCATTCCTACACATGCGCCAACGGGGTCAATTGTTTTATCATTAGACAACACAGCAATTTTTGCTCTACTCCCAGGATCTCTAGCTACAGAAATAATTTTAATAATTCCGTCATATATTTCAGGAACCTCTTGAGAAAATAATGCTCCCATAAACTCATTACAGGTTCTAGATAAATAAATTTGAGGACCATTTAAATCTTTCTTGACCGCAGTAATATATGCTCTAACTCTATCTCCTGGTCTAAAGGTTTCTCTAACTATGGTATCATCTTTTCGCATATAAGCTTCAGCTTTTCCTAAGTCTAAGAATACGTTCCCATACTCAACTCTTTTAACTACGCCATTAATAATTTGTCCCTGTTTATCTTTATATTCTAAAAACTGTCTTTCTTTGTCTGCTTCTTTGACCCTTTGAACTATAACTTGTTTAGCAGTTTGTGCTGCAACTCTGCCGAAGTCTATTGGCGGTAAGGGATCATAAATCGTGTCACCTAATTTAGCATCTTTATTAAAAGATTTTCCTTGGATTAAAGATATTTGATTAGATGAGTCTTCAATTTCCTCAACTATATGAAGTAGTCTAGTAATTTTTATTTCACCGGTTTTTTCATCTATAGACGCTTTAACTTCAAGATCTTGCCCATATTTTTTTTTCGCAACTGATTGAATAGCTTGTTCCATTGCCTCAATAACAATATGCTGCTCTATAGATTTATCTCTTGCCACAGCTTCTGCTATTTGTAAAAGTTCGGGTCTTACTACAGATAATTCTTCTTTTTCACTCATAAGGTCCTCTAAATTCAAAATATTTATTATAATGATAAAAGCATTAAATTATTAAGAAAAGCTTCTTAACAAAAAAAATAACATTTGCTTAATAATTGAAGAAGATAGCTTTAAACATTATAGACTGTAATATTATAAGAAATTTTTATAATATATCTACATTTTTTTTAACAACAAGATACTTTGGAATAATACCTTTTTTTATAGATTTTTTTGCATATTTCGTTTCACAAAGCATCTTTGGTAAACTATAAAAGTTTTTTTCATTTTCTATAATATAGATTTTTTTTTCCAGTAGTATATTCCTTACCTCAGAAAAATAATTTTCTACATCTGTGCCAAAATAAATCTTTCCGTTTTTTTTAAGAGTTCTTAAAAATATGTTTATATTTAATTCATTCAGTAGTCTTCTTTTTTTATGTCTTCTTTTCTTCCATGGGTCTGGAAATAACAAAATAATATTTGAAAAAAAATCGTCTGGTAATGTATTTAGTAAAATTCTTGCATCCTCATCAAAAATCTTCACTCTTTCATAATCATTATCATTTATTTTAGACAAAAAATTTGCTATGCCATTCAAATATGGTTCACAGCCAATAAAAATTGAATTTTTGTTATTAGAGATCATATGCTTAAGATTATCTCCCATTCCAAAGCCTACCTCTAAGATAATATCCTTTTTAGTGAAATTCTTTTTATTTCTATTTTTTTTTAAAAAATCTTTTGTAATCTTTATCTTGGGAAGAATTTCATTAATAAGTTTTAATTTTGAATTACTAAGCCTATGGCAAATCTTTCTTCCAAAGTAATTATATTGATTTTTTTCTAAAATAATGTTTTTATTTCTTTTACTTTGTCTAACATTTCCCAAGGAAATAATCCCTCTCCCTCATTTTCTCTTCCAAAGTGACCGAAGTAAGATGTTTTTTGATAAATAGGTCTTGCTAAATCTAACATCTCTCTTATTCCTGCTGGTTTCAATTCAAATACTTTTTTAATAATATCTATAATTTTAGTATTATCAATCACTGATGTATTATGTGTGTCTAAATAGATAGAAACAGGTTCAGCAACTCCAATAACATAGGCCAATTGCAATGTGCATTTTTTCGCAACGCCAGCAGCTACTAAATTTTTAGCAATGTATCTTGCTGCATAAGCGCCAGACCTATCAACTTTAGATGGATCTTTACCAGAGAAGGCTCCTCCACCATGAGGACATATACCACCGTAAGTGTCTACAACTATTTTTCTTCCAGTCAGACCTGCGTCTCCGTGAGGCCCCCCTATTTCAAATTTACCAGTCGGATTTATATAAATGTTCTCTTCTTCACAAGTCCACTCTTTAGGCAAAATATCATTTATGACTGGGAGAATAATTCGCCTAATTTCTTTAGTCTCGTAAGAGTTGAGGTGCTGTATAGATAATACCACTGAATGAATTCCAACAGGCTTGTTTTCCTCATAAATAATTGAAAATTGTGATTTCGCATCAGGTCCTAATCCTATTAATTCATTTTTTAATCTTTTGTTTCTTATAGTTCTTAGTAATTGATGGCTTAATTGAATAGGTAAAGGCATTAAAGCTTCTGTCTCATCTGTTGCATACCCAAACATAATTCCTTGATCGCCAGCACCTTCTTCATTATTACCTTTCGCATCTACTCCTATACTTATATCAGGAGATTGCGCATGTAAGTTAATATCAATTTTGGCGTTTTCCCAATGAAAAGTATCTTGCTCATAGCCAATTGATTTAATCACTTCTCTTGCAATACTTTCAATTTTATCTTTATTAATTCCTATTAAATCACCGTCTCCTCTTACTTCTCCAGCAATGAATACTTTATTGGTAGTTACCATAGTTTCACAAGCCACTCTAGCTAAACTTGGGTTCATACTTTCTCTTAAATAATAATCAACAATTGCATCAGATATTTGATCACAGATTTTATCTGGATGACCTTCAGATACACTCTCGCTAGTAAATATATATTTTCTCATAATGATTAACTTTTATTTTTTCGATAAAAAACTGAATTACATATTACAAACAATAATGTCAACATAATTAAAATAAATAAAGAATTACCATAATTATTATACACAGTTTTAATAGATCTTAAATTTAATTTGTAATCTACAACACCTTCTTGCTCTAAATCCAATTTAGCCAAAATATTTCCATCAGAACCAATGATACCAGAAATTCCAGTATTAGCTGATCTTATCATGCTAGTTCCTTCCATTACTGCTCTTATTTTTGAAAGAGAAAAATGTTGATATGGTCCTGAGGATTTTTTATACCAAGCATCATTAGTTATGTTTACTATCAAATTATATTCTCCCGAAATACTCTTAACTAGGTGAGGAAAAATTACTTCATAACAAATTAAAGGTAATATTTTTATATTAGAGGCTAGCGTTAAATAACTAGCATTCTTTCCTGAGGTAAAGTCTAAACTTCCTGGTGAAAGTTTTTCCAAACCAAAAAATTTTCTTAATGGCATAAACTCACCAAAAGGTACAAGTTTTAATTTATCATGATAATAAACTTTTTCAAAATTATTGTTAATTAAGAACATTGAGTTAAAAATAGTTATACTGCCTGTTTTTTCCTCTCTTCGTATATCACCTAATATAAGGTTTTCTGTATGATCAAGACCAAAGTTTTGTAGACGATTTTTTTTTGCAAGCTCTATTATATCAAAACTTACTGCAGTTTCAGGTAAAATTATTAAATCAAAACTTTCATCATATTCTGTATTTATTAAGTTAGTTAGTTTCTCATAATTCTCTTTTATTTTATCTTTTGACCACTTGTCTTCTTGTTTTATATTAGGTTGAACTATTCTTACATTAATTTCACCTGTATTTTCTTCTGGTGAATTTATTATTTTGGGTAAAAAAAGAATAGAAAAAATAATAGGAAATATAAATAATGAAAATTTTCTAAAACTAAAAAAAAGATAATATAAAGAAATAATAAACAGGTATGTAATTAAACTATACCCCCAAACTCCAAAAACGGAGAATGGATACAAGGTAACACTGCTGAATGACCATATGCTTGATATTGGTGTCCAAGGAAAACCCCATAATATATTCCCTTTTGCCCAGTCAAAAAATGAGAAAATAAAAGTAAAAGCCGTTCCAAAGATTAGACCCTTTTTATGTTTAAAATATTTGAATAAAAAATAAAATGACAATGCTGTGAAGCAAGATAAAAAACAACATAAAAGCAAAACAGCTATCGAGCCAGCAAAATATCCTCCCATATTTGCAGTTTTAAATGATATAGCTATCCAATAAAGAAGTCCAAGATGACTGCCTAAACTAAAAATGAAGCCAAAATAAAAAATATGTATATTTGATCTATTGCTTAATATGAAAACATAAATAGCTAGAAGATAAGATAAAATAGTTAAAGGAAAAAGATGAAAAGGCGCATACCCTAAACTACTTAATAGTCCAAAAAAAAATAATAAAATCCCGAAATATCTTCTTTCGGTTAATAATATTATTTTATTTTTCAATTATGTTCTCGCTCCTAGAAACGAGCACTTTACTAATTCTTCTATTATCTGCTTCTAAAATTTTGAAGTTTAAGCCCAATCGAGGATCAGGAATTACTTCATTAACATCAGGAATTTTTCCGCTAATTGTAAAAATAAGACCTCCGACAGTATCTACTTCCTTATAAGTATCTACATCGGAAAAGTTTAATCCCAAAGCTCTTTCCAAATCTGAAGTTAATGCTCTAGCATTCACTAAGAAGGCTCCATTATCTAGGCTAGTAACCATTGGACCTTTTTTAGAGTCGTGTTCATCTTCTATTTCTCCCACAATTTCTTCAACTAGATCTTCAATAGTAACCAGTCCGTCAGTGCCTCCATGTTCATCAACTATTATAGCTAAGTGTGTTCTGGTAGCTCTCATTTGACCTAAAAGATCATTTACAAGCATAGAAGGAGGTGCAAAAAGTACATTTCTTTTAATTTTTTCAATAGAAAATGCCTCATTTTTTTTCCAAAAATTTAGTAAATCTTTCACATGTATCATTCCTACAATATTGTCTAGCTGTTCACTGTAAACTGGAATCCTACTATGTGATGCCTTTAAAAAAAGACTTAGTGTATTGTCTAAAGTTGCATTTATTGGAATAGAGACAATATCTGCTCTAGGAACCATGATATCTATTACTTCAATATTACCGAGCTTTAAAAGATTTCCTAGCATATTAGTTTGGTCGTTAGATAAAGAATTATTCACTTTTAGTCCCTCTACTAACTCATACGATTTAGGCTTCAATTTGAATAGACTTTTTAAATATTCAAAGAACTGTTTCATGGCAACCTATCATTTTTATAAGGATTACATATACGTAAAGTTTTTAGTATTTTTACTTCTTCTTTTTGCATTACTTGTTTGTTTAATCTATTTTCGTGAGTATATCCTTTCAAATGTAGAATTCCATGTATCAAAAGATGTGACATATGATTAGGAAATGATATCTTGCCAATCTTAGATTCCTTCTTAAGAGTTTGATAACTCAAAATTATATCTCCCAAGTAAGTTCTTTTAAAACACATTTCATTAGAAGAAACTTTATTAGGAAAACTTAAAACATTAGTTGGTCTATTTTTCCCCATCCATTTATAATTTAAAAATTGTATCTCTTTATCATTTGAAAGTTTTAAGGATACTCCATAACTTTGTAACTTGCATGCTTTTAAAACTTTTCGAACCATATTTATTTCAGCACCACTCCATCTAGGCTCTTGTAAACAAATAGTAATATTAGAGTTAAAATTAATCAAAATTACTGCTCGTATTATGTATTTTATTTCTATAACTTTTTACTATTGCATTCACTATTGGGTGTCTGATTACATCCTTCTCTTGAAACTTTATACTACTTACTCCAGGAATAGATTCTGTAACTTTCAAAGCGTCATATAAGCCTGAATTTCCCTTAACAGGCAGATCAATTTGCGTTAAATCTCCTGTAATAACCATCTTGGACTCCTTTCCTAGTCTAGTAAGAAACATTTTCATTTGCATTGGTGTAGTATTTTGCGCCTCATCTAATATTATGTATGAATGAGACAGGGTTCTTCCTCTCATAAAAGCTAGAGGAGCTATCTCTATTTTTTCTCTTTCTATGAGTTTTGTAATTTTATCTTTATACATACAATCTTCCAAAGCGTCGTAAAGTGGTCTTAAGTAAGGATCTATTTTTTCTTTTAAATCTCCTGGTAAAAACCCTAATTGTTCACCTGCTTCTACAGCAGGCCTAGATAGAATAATTTTTTCTAATTTACCTTTACTGTATTCTTCTACTGCATGTGCTACTGCAAGGTAAGTTTTTCCTGTTCCTGCAGGACCTACTCCTAATGTCATTGTATTTTCTTTTAGAGACTTCACAAAGTTTGCTTGAGCTAGACTTCTGGCAATAACCTTTTTTTTTGGTGTATTTATAACTACTTTTTTAATCTCATTATCATCTATTGATGATAAGCGTATTGCATTTTCTACGTCCTCATTATCAATAATTTTTTTTTCTTTAATATCTTCTATTAAACTTGATAAAATATTTTTTGCTCTGGTTGCCTGTTTACCTTCGATTATAAGCATATTTCCTCGAGCATTGATTTTAAGATCTAGAGACTTTTCAATATACTTTATATTTCTATCACTCTCGCCAAAAAGTGAAATAGCTATGGAATTATCGTTTACATCAAATACAACTTGATTATTACTATGAGTTTTTATATTAATTCTCCAATAAGACAGTTATCAAATGCTTTTTTTATTCTTAAGTTAACTTTGTCACCAACCTTGTTTTTGTTACATTCAAAAATAGCAGTTTGCATCCACTTAGTAGTTCCTCTAAACTGATTTTCTTTTTTTGCTTTTCCCTTTAAAAAAACCTCAACCTCTTTTTCAAGAAAAGTTTTATTAAAACATTTTTTTTGATCATTTAATATGCTTTGAAGTTCTTGTAACCTATTATCTTTCTCTTCTTCGGATAAATTACAACTAACATTATAAGCCTTTGTTCCGATTCTTTTACTATATTTAAATGAATAGGAATGAGCAAACTTTACCTCTTTAATTAATTTAATAGTATCTTTAAAATCTTTTTTAGTTTCTCCTGGAAAGCCAACAATAAAGTCTGAAGATATAGCTATATCAGGTATCTTCTTTCTTATTTTTTCTATAACATCTAAGTATTTTTTCCTAGTATATTTTCTATTCATATTTTTTAAAATTAGATCTGATCCTGACTGAACTGGCAGATGTAAATAAGGGTTTAATTTATTACTATTTCCATGCAGATCTATGAGGTCTTGTGTCATATCATTAGGATGTGAAGTAGTATAACTAATTCTATCAAGTTTCTTAATTTTTTCTAGTTCTTGTATTAATTTAGCAAGACTTGTTTGGGCATTACTCTTTCCAATACCATGGTAAGCATTTACATTTTGTCCTAATAAAATTATTTCTTTGCAACCTTTATCAGTCAAAGATTTAGCCTCATTTACAATATCCTCAACATTTCTAGAGAATTCCGCTCCTCTAGTAAATGGAACAACACAAAAACTACAAAATTTGTCACATCCTTCTTGTATTGTTATAAAAGAAGACATTAAAGCTTTTTTTCTATCAAATCCTAATTTTTGAAATTTTTTTTCTTCATCAAAATCTAAAAATATTTTTTTAAAATTTAATTTATCTAACAATATATCTGGCAAAATTTGGTACATTTGCGGTCCTATAATTGCATCAATTAAGGGTTGTCTTTGAAGCATTGCTTCACCTTCTGCTTGAGCCACACATCCAGCTACAATTATTTTTAATTCCTTATTACTATCTTTTAAATATGCATATTTCCCTATTTCTGAGTAAACCTTTTCAGCTGCTTTTTCTCTTATATGACAGGTATTTATAAGAATTGCGTCAGCATTATCAGGACTAGAAACTAAAAAATATTCTTTATTAACCAAGTCAAGCATTCTATCGCTATCATATACATTCATTTGGCAACCAAAAGTTTTTATATAAATTCTTTTTTTCAAATTATTTAATAGTGGTTTTGACTTTGTATTAATTGTATTCCCTTAATAACTTGGATTCTAGAAGTTTCTGCAAGCTGTTTTCTGTTTCTTCCATTAGTTGAAACAACAGGGTGAAATACTAATTTAGCATCTACTGAACTAAGATTTAGAAATTTACCTAGATGCGTAATCATATTCATACCACCATACCAAGCAATGGTAGGTCTTAATCTATTATCGAGTGGCATATCATTAATATGTGTATAACAAAGTGAAAAATTTTGCAATCTTAATGTAGGATTGTCTTCAAACACTTTAAAAAGACTTGGTCTAAATTTCATAATTTTTTTTCCATCATTTGTAGTTCCTTCTGGAAAAATTATAATAGAGAACTTTACACTAAGGTTATTTGACACTTTTCTCAAACTATCCAGCGTTTTAAAATTTCTTCTATCAATGAATATAGAATTTTGCATTTTTGCTAAAAATCCAAAAAAAAACCAACCTTTAATTTCTTCTTTTGCAACAAAGCAAACTGGATAGACTGATGACAAAATAATAATATCTAAATACGAGCAGTGATTTCCAATAAGTATTAAAGGCTTTAAGTTACTAGGTTGTCCAATTATTGATAATTTTATTCCTAATATTTTTAAAAGAAATTTATGAAAATAAACTGGAAGTATAAACCTTAGCCTACTCTTTACTAGGATGAAAGATAATTGAAAAGGTAAAAGGATAAGTATCCACACTAAAATAAAACAAACTTTTAAAATAAATAACAAATTTCTAATTTAAGCTAGTTTCTATCATAATGCATTTTATATCTGCTAGAAATTTTTTCTGTTGGCAATACAATACAGACATCTGTAGTATTAAATTCATAATCAATTACTGCTCCGTCACCTACAAAAGCTCCTAACCTGATGTATCCCTTAATTAAAGGTGGAATAAATGACAGAAATTCCTTAAAAGAAATATTTTGTAATTTTTCTTTTTTCATATTAATTTTCCTGCTTTTTAATGCTTTAGGTCTTATGCTTTTTGGAGCCAAATAATTTCTGTATAAATAGTCAAAAGGTCTTTGATGAGCTACAGGGTCAATACCTGGAAAAGAAGCACATCCAAACATTATATCTATATTATATTTAAAAATGTACTGAGCAATGAAAGACCATAATAATTGCATTGTTGCTCCTGTTCTGTACTCTTTTGCGACACAGCTTCTTCCTAGTTCCAAAATATTTCCCCCATTTTTTATTAGCGATTTGATATCATATTCACCAGAGGTATAAAAGGCTTTTTCTTTTCTTTCATGAACACCTCTATTTAACCTATATGTACCTATTACCTTATCGTGAACAGAGCCTTTAATTTTATTATCAAAAACTAAAATATGATCAAAATAGTGATCAAAATTATCTATGTCTCTTTTTAATTTAGTTTGTCTCAAATCAGCTTTGGCCTTCATTTCTTCATAAAACACTTTATACCTCAGAAATTGAGCTGCATCTATCTCCATACTATTTTCTGCTAGTCTAACCTCTAAAGAACCAGATTTAAGATTTAAAAATAGATTACTAATATTTTCAGCAAAAGCCATTGAGTTATATTACTTAGTTTTAATTTTTTTTCCAAATAATTCCATCTTATGATCAACTAGATTATAACCTAACTTTTTTGCTACTTTTTTTTGCAGCTCTTCAATTTCGTCATCAACAAATTCAATTATATCTCCAGTTTCGATATCTATCAAATGGTCGTGATGAATTTCCGTTAATTCTTCATATCTAGCTCTTTTTCCCCCGAGGTCAATTCTATTAAGTACATTATTTTCTTCAAAAAGCTTTATAGTTCTGTAAACAGTAGCTAAACTTATTCTGTTGTCTATTTTATTTGCCCTAATGAAGACTTCGTTAGCATCAGGATGGTCCTTAGAGTCTGTTATCACTTTAGCGATAATCTTTCTTTGGTGAGTTAGCTTTATGCCTTTTCCGAGAAAAGCCTCTTCTATTCTAGAAACATGTTTATTTTTTGTAATCATTAACTATATTATAGTATATTAAATATTAAGATAAAGTAAAAATGTTTCTAGATTTAACAAGAGATAAATGTCCTATAACTTTTGTAAAGACAAAAGTTGCATTAGAGCGTTTAAAAAAATCTTGCAGTCTAATTGTAAGAATTAACAAAGGAAATGACCTCGATAGTATGCAGAAAAGTCTTGAGGAAATAGGTTTTAAAATTACGAAAAATAAGCACTTTAAAAACAATGTTGCTGAAATAATTATACAACATATTTAGTTAATGTCTTTGACCATAATTAATGCGTCTTCAAAACCATTTATAGTTTCGTAATATTTTTTTCTCAATCCCACCTGATAAAATCCAAACTTATTATACATTTTAATTGCTACTAAATTTTTATTTGAAACCTCTAAAAATATTTTTTTTACAGAGTTGCTTTTTGCCTTTTTAAATAAGCGATACAAAAGCTCTGACCCTATACCTTTCCTAAGATATTTTATGTTGGTTGATATTGCTATTATCTCATATTCATTTAATATTTTACGAAATATTAAATATCCTTTTGATGAATTTTTTGAAAAAAAAAAAACATTTTTCTGTGAAAAAAACCTCTTAAAAAAATCCTTATTCCACTTATCTTTATTTTTTTCTGTTACTAGTAAATATTTTTTATAAATTTTCTCTATAGTTTTTTTTTGCATAATGTTCTCTTATATAAATAGGGCTTAGACTTTTAGAAAAGTTAATCTTTAAGTTTTTATTTTGATTCCTTATCATATATTTAATACCTGACTCAGTAGGGAGTGAAAAAAAATAATTTTTAATATTAAATGTGTCTAAAAAGCTGCCAACATTTAAGTAAGAAGTTGTATTTTTTGTTTTGAGTAATTCTGATTTCGTTATTATATCATTTTTCTTTTGAAAGTTATTATTTATAAATATTTTTTTAAAAAATTCATCACCAGGTCCTTTTATAAGAACTTGTATTTTATTATTTTTTTCAATTTTATTTGACGAAAAAAATTGACACAAGACGCTATCAAAATTTGAATATCCAAAAATTTTTGCTCCTGTGGAAATTGCTATAGCTTTTGCTACTGAAATACCAATTCTTATACCAGTAAATGATCCTGGACCTAGTGATACAAAAATTATATCAATTTCGTTAAACTTTATAGCTGCTTCTTTTATTACTGAGCTTAAAAGAGTATTGATGTCTTCCTCTATGCTTCTGGAAGAAACTAAAGTTTTTACTAAAACTTCTTCATTTCTGATTATTGCAAGCAAAATTCTATCTAAAGAGGTTTCTATTGTTAAAATATTTTTTTTTTTCATAATATAATTATTAAGTAATTTATTATGACATTGATAGAAATAAATAAAAATAAATTTGATATAGACATCGATCTTAGATACTCAAGCAAAAAAAATATTACTGGAGAAAAGATTTATAAAGAAGGAAAATGTATGTTAATAAATATTGCAGCAGAAAAACTTTTTTTGGCTTCTAAAATAGCTAAAGATTTTAATTGCAAATTAAAAATATTTGATGCCTACAGACCACAATATGTTCAAGAAGCGTTATGGAATTATTCACCTAATCCAAACTTTCTAACTGATCCTAAGAAAGGATCTCCTCATACCAGAGGCGTTGCCGTAGACCTAACACTAACAAAAAATGATATTGAATTAGATATGGGAACAGATTTTGATGATTTTACAGAGAAGGCATTTCATTTGTCTAAGAATATTACTTTTAAGTCTAAGAAGAATAGAAGTTTACTTCTTTCCATAATGATTTTAGCAGGCTTTGACTTCTATCAAAATGAATGGTGGCACTATCAACTTTTTGACTCTAAGAAATATCCTTTAATAAAGAATTTTAATTAATTAGAAAGTTCTACAACTTCTTTAACATCTGGAATATAATGCTTTAGCATATTTTCAATTCCCATTTTTAATGTTGCTGTTGATGAAGGACATCCTGAACAACTTCCTTTAAGTTCCAATGTTACGACTCCCTGCTTAAAGCTATGAAAAGATATATCACCGCCATGACCTGCAACTGCTGGTTTTACTTTAGTTTCTAGTAATTCGATTATTTCTTTTTCTACTGGACTGATTTTCTCATTTAGTTTATTTATTTCTATTTTTTCACTATTAAATAAACTTATAGATTTTTGTAAAGAAGTTCCAATTTTGGCAGTAAGAATGGTCTTTAAGGCTTGCCAATCTTCTTCGTTAGACTTGGAGATTGATATGAAATCTGCATTTAATAAAACACTTTCCACACCGCTAACAGAGAAAATTGTCTTAAGTAAATCTGAGTCTTGGAAATCATCTTCTTTATTAAAGAACCTTGTCCCTTTGAAGTCTAAACTTTTTTCAGGAATAAACTTTAAAGTATTAGGATTTGGTGTTTCCTCTACTTTTAAAAACATAATTATTATTTGTATCAGGAACAATAGTTATTGGCAAGTTTAACTTTTTTCTGTAACTACCAGTAAGAGAGTTAATAATTTTATTAGTATCATTTCCTTCTAAAGCCAGACCTAGAATTAAATTTTTTATTTTATGCCTTTTATTATTAAGTAATTTTAAAATAGTTTCTACTTTATCACCTCTTTTTATAATAGTTTTTATTTTGAGTTTATAATTTTTTTTAATATTTATTTGATGATCTTCCAATAAAACTTTAGCTTTAACTTTTTGTTCCTCAAGCATAATAGTTTCTACGCCCTTCCAGTGTCTAAAATTAGCAACCTCAATGATATATAATAAAATTATACCTATGTTTTCTCTAAAGGCATTATTGCATGCGTAATCCAGAGCAGAATAAAATTCGTTGGAATCGTCTACACAGACTAAGTAGTATTCATTGCTCAATGATTTATTTTTAAATCTAGGCATTTATTCTCCTTATTAATTCATTAACTAAAAAACCAAAAAATAAAGCAATCAAAACTGCAAAAAATCCGTAAATCAAACTATTGTTTGTAGCAAACATATATATTTTTTCGCCCAAACCTGATTTTGAAACATTTATAAAAGACCTTTTAGATCCAATTATTTCCTCATTTTTTAGGAGTAAGGTATCAACTATATATTTTCCCTCCGATATATCAGACGAGAAACTTATCTCTGTTTTAAACAAATATTGATCTATAATTTCAATTTCACCTCTTAGAGAATTATAATTTCCCATTTTTTTCATAGTTTCTATTATTCCTTCTCTCCATTCTAATCTCTTATCATCTTCTATTTCCTCTGCTCCCTCAAATCTTAAGTTTTGTAATCCAATTTGATTAATTCTTAAAAAGGCATCATTCTTTATCTGACTAAGTGGCTTGCTGGATGCTACATAATAGTATGTGGGAACATCTGAAAAAAGCCTGGATTTAGAATTTATCCAAAACCAAATCTTTTTTTCTTTTTTTAAAACTTTTATCTCTTTTCTTGGTCCAGTAACTATTATAACCAAATCACCTGGAGTATTTATAGCACCAAAATAAGAAAGCTTTTTGCCCGTGAAACCAACGTCAATATTAATCTGGTTGTCTAAAAATTCAGCAATTAAATTTTCTTTACATAGTATATTTTTGCAAAAAAAACTTAAGAAAATAGTTAAGATAAACAGTAATTTCATCTTAAAAACTCTACTACGTATAATAGGCTCGGGTCGATAAGTAGATTAGAAAAGAGAAAAACGCACAATGAAAAAATTAAAATTCCTAAAAGCATTCTAATAATCTCACCCGATATTTTTTGAACTATAAAAGCTCCAGCCTGCACTCCAAATACACCACCAAATAGTAAAAATCCTGATAAAATTACGTCTACTGTTTGATTTACTTGAGAATGCATAATTGTTGATACTATGGATACAAATAAAACTTGCATTAAAGAAGTGCCAATTACAACCTGTGTAGACATACCCAGGATATAAATCATCGCTGGCACTAAAATAAAACCTCCTCCCACACCGAGAATTGAAGCTAATATTCCTATTAAAAAACTTATTAAAAACGGAGGTATTACACTTATATATAATTTTGAACGTCTGAACTTAAGTCTCAATGGAAGTCCATGAAACCAGCCATGATCATGAAGTTTTATTAAGTTTCCTAATGCTTTATTTTTTTTCGTTCTTAAACTTTCAAAAAGCATATAAATGCCTAACACTCCTAAAAATACTATGTAAGCAATAGCTATTACCTCTTCCAGTCTTCCTATAGAAGACAAATATTTAAAAAAATAAACTCCTAAAACAGATCCTATTCCACCCCCTACTATCATTACTGACCCCATTCTAAGATCAACATATTCTCTTCTAAAATAATTCAAAAAGCCTGTTAAAGAGGAACCTACTATGTGATTTGCTTCGCTTCCTACAGCTACTGCTGGTGGAATTCCACTAACTATCAATATCGGAGTGGTTAAAAATCCTCCGCCAACACCAAACATTCCTGATAATATTCCTGCAAAAAAACCTATTATTAAAAGAAAAAATAAATTCTGTGATGTTTCAGCTATAGGGAGGTAGATATCCAAATTAATTCCTTTTAATAAAATCCTATTATTTTTTTTATTTCCAATATATTTTTTTTAGCATTTTCTGTTGCTTCTTCAGACCCTTTTTCTAATACTGAGTTTAAGAAAGAATTATCTTCTTTTATGCGTCTCATTTCTTTTCCAATAGGAACAATTCTATTTATTAAACACTCAGTTAAGCTCTCTTTAAGGCTACTAAAATTTTTGCCCATAAAAGTTTCAACTACTTTTTTTTTTGGTTCGTTGTTAATAGAACTAAAGATATTTATTAAATTTACAGCCTCTGGTCTTTCTGTAATCACGGTATTTTTAAATTCTCCATTATCATCTAAAGCTTCATATCCCATTATACTTTCACTGTCCGTCTTTGCTTTTTTAATTTTATTCTTAATGCTGTCCTCATCATCTAGTAAATTAATTCGGGAATAATCAGAGTCATCTGATTTGGACATTTTTTTATTTCCGTTTCTTAAACTCATCACTCTAGTCGCACTGCCAAAAATAATTGGATTTATTTCAGGAAAAAAAGTAGCTTGATAGTCATAATTAAACTTATTTGCAATATCTCTAGCCAACTCTAAATGTTGTTTTTGATCATCTCCAACTGGAACTAAATTTGCTTTATAAGATAAAATATCAGCTGCCATTAGAACAGGATAAGTATAAAGACCTACAGAAACTTTCTCTTTATTTTTTCCAGCTTTTTCTTTAAATTGAGTCATTCTATTAAGCCACCCTATCCTACAAATACAGTTTAGTATCCATGCTAGTTCAGCATGACAAGATACTCTGGACTGATTAAAAATAATACTTTTATTAGGATCTATACCAGCAGCGATAAAACAGGCAGCTGTTTCTAAAATATCTTTCCTTAGCTGCTGTGGATTTTGCCAAACAGTGATT
>JAYYAX010000045.1:0-11927 GCA_036042925.1 Pseudomonadota bacterium | reverse complement strand
CGTCAGATATTCTTAATATTGTAAATTAATATAATTTACTATATTAATAATTATGCGATATTTTATTATACTACTAGTTTCTGTATTACTTATTATTAATAAAGCTAATGCTGATCCTAGCTCTAAAGCTGAAATAGAAGGTATAATAAAAGAGTACTTGTTAAAAAATCCTGAAATATTAATAGAATCTTTAGAAAAATATAGAAGCTCTCAAGAATTAAAAATTGAAGAAAATAAAAAGCTGGTTATTAATTCTTATTATAAAAATAGAAAATACGAGAACCTACCATTTACTGGAAATAAAAATGGCAAAATTATAATTACAGAATTTATTGATTATAATTGTGGTTATTGCAAAAAGACTTTATTAGCTATAAACGAATTAGTAAAAAAATACGAAGACTTAAAAGTAGTTTTTGTAGACTTTCCAATTTTGTCCGAAACCTCATACTCTGCTGCAAAAGCTGCGATTGCTGCTTACAAACAAAATATTTACTTTGAATATCATTCTGCCTTGTTAAAAAATAGGAAAAATATTGATGATGCTTATCTGATTGACCTAGCTAAAAGCTTTCAGGTGGATATAAAAAAATTTAAATCAGATATGAATTCAGAAAATACTTTACAAATATTAGAAGATAATATTGAATTTGCTAAAGAACTTAATATCAGAGGAACTCCTAGCTTTATTATAAATAAAAAAATATATCCTGGTGCTTATGAAATTAAAAAGCTAGAAGAAATTTTGAGTAAAATTTAATTTATAAAATGCATAAGTTACTTATTAACAATCTTGGTACTATTTTATATACCTTATTTTATGGAATAAAGGTTGGAGAGGATAAGTTAGGAAATATCTATTATATTTCAAAAAAGAAAAAAAAAAGAAAATGGGTATTGTACAAAAATAAAAAAGATCCTACCATAATTCCTGTTAATTGGCAGATATGGTTAACCAATGAGGCTGATAATGTGTTTAAAAGTCAAATAAAGTATAGTTGGTCTAAAGACAGAGAACAAAATCATACCGGTACTGATAGAGCTTATAATCCAGCTGAAGAAATAGTTGAATCAAAGAAAGCAAAAAATTTAAAGTATAAAAAGTGGACTCCTAATTACAATGAGTAAAATTAATAAATATTTTCCTGTATATTGGTTAGGTAAAGATAAAAGAAAAATATCCTGTAAAGAAAAAATTAAGTTAATTGAAAGTAATTTAGATGAGTTTCAGGAAACATTAAATGATATTATCGACGAAGCAGTCTTAATCGGTATAGACGAGGATCAATTAAAAAGTGTTTTATTAAAAATTATTAAAAATACTAAAAATAATCTTAGTAATGTATAAAATTTTTATTTTTATATTTTTTTTCATTATATACGCAAAAATAGGTTATGCAGAAATTGTAGCTAAATTAAGAGCTATAGATAGAACTACTGGTAGATCCTTTATATTAGAAACACCTCTTAATCAAACGATAAAGTTTTCAAAGCTATCAATTAATGTAAAATATTGCTATCAAAATCCAATAAATATGGAAATAGAGAACTATGCATATATAGTTATTAAAGACTTGCAAAAAAGTGCCAATATATTTGAAGGGTGGATGTTTTCTTCAAGCCCAAGCATTAATAGTATGGAACATCCCATTAATGATATTTGGTTATTAGAATGCAATAAGTAGATTTTATATTATATTGTTTTTTAATGGATATAATTTTTTTGGAAGAAATCCTTTTGGATGCATTTTATAAAAATTACTACTTTTTTTTATGCTTTTTTTTAATATATGTCTAAATTTTTTGTTGGGTATTTCTATAGCACCGAATTGCAATAAATAATCATTTATAAATTGAGTATCTATTACGTCGTAATCTCCTATTTTTAATCTTTCAATTAAGTGAAATAATGCAAATTTAGATGCATTACTTACAGAACTAAACATGCTTTCTCCAAAAAATATGCCTCCAATTGATAGTCCATATAACCCCCCTACTAACTCTTTATTGATATAACATTCGACACTATGAGCAAAACCTTTTTCATATAACTCTAAGTAAATTAATTTTATCGTTTCATTAATCCAAGTATCATTCCTTTTAGCGGTCAGTTTAGAACAATTTTCTATAACTTCTTTAAATTGTAAGTCTACTGATATTTCAAAAGGATAAGATTTAGCTATTTTTCTAAGTTTTTTTGATATTTTTATCCTATCAAAATAAAATATACCTCTATTTTTAGGTTCTATCCAATAAATTTCTTTACTATTTGCAGTCTCAGCCATCGGGAATAGTCCACTTTTATAGGCTTTGATCACTTCATCAAAGGATATTTTATAATTTGGAAAATATAATTTATTTTTCAGCAAGGTATTCTTCTAACCAATTTATATTATATGTATTTGATTGAAATTGTTTTGTTTTAATTATTTTTTTATGTAAATCTAGTGTAGTGTCAATACCTTCTATGATAAATTCATCTAAAGCACGTAACATTCTAGCAATTGCCAAATCCCTATTATTTGCATGTACAATTAATTTTCCTATTAAGCTATCATAGTAGGGTAAGACTCTATACTTATCAAATGCAGCAGAGTCTACTCTTACGCCTGGCCCCCCAGGGATATGATATGTTGATATAATCCCTGGCGACGGTTTAAAGGATTTCGAGTTTTCGGCATTTATTCGACACTCTATAGAATGTCCGGTAAAGGTTATGTCTTCTTGTTTTATTTCAAGCTTCAAACCACTTGCTACTTTTATCTGCTCTAAAACTATATCAACACCTGTAATCATTTCTGTAACAGGATGTTCTACTTGCAACCTAGTATTCATTTCTATGAAGTAAAACTTATCATTTTCATAAAGCATCTCAATAGTTCCTGCTCCAACATATCCAATTTTTTTCATTGCATCTGTGATTGCATTTAAAACCTTTTGTTTTTCCGTTAAATTTATATCTCTAGCAGGGGCTTCTTCTATTATTTTTTGATGCCTTCTTTGCACTGAACAGTCTCTTTCTCCAAGGTGAATAACGTTCCCATGTTTATCAGCAAAAATTTGAAATTCTATGTGCTTGGGCTGTTCTAAAAATTTTTCCAGATATACCTCATCATTTCCAAAATTGGCTTTGGCTTCAGATTTTGCTAGTTCATATTGCTCTAAAAGAGTAGTATGATTTTTAACAACTTTCATACCTTTTCCTCCTCCGCCTGAAGAAGCCTTAATAATTAGAGGGTATCCTATATTGTCTGCAGTTTTTTTTATAACACTGGTATTAGTAATTTTTCCTTTCGATCCTGGAACTAAAGGGATACCTGTTTTGGAAATAGTTTCCCTTGCCTTAATTTTATCTCCCATAATCTCTATATGTTCTGCCTTTGGTCCTATAAAAGTAATATTACAATCTTCCAAAATTCTTACAAATCTAGAGTTCTCTGAAAGAAAGCCATAGCCTGGATGAATAGCCTCTGCTCCTGTAAGTTCTGCTGCCGTTATTATTGCAGGAATATTTAGATAACTCTCTCTGGAATGATTGCCACCTACACAAATACTTTCTTCAGCCATTTTCACATGCATAGCATCTGCATCTGCTTTAGAATGAATAGCAACACTTCTTATTCCTAACTCTTTACAAGCTCTTATTATTCTAACCGCAATTTCACCTCTATTAGCAATAAGGATTTTTTTAAACATTAATTATTCAACTATAATTAGATCTTGGTCAAATTCTACAGGCATTGCGTTCTCTACGAGAATTTTTTTTACTACCCCAGTTTTGTCACTTTTAACCTGGTTCATTGTTTTCATTGCTTCTATTATAAAAATTACATCCCCTGTTTTAACTTTTGATCCAACCTTTATATATGGTTTTGCTTTTGGAGAAGACGCATGATAAAGAGTGCCAAGCATGGGTGCCTTTACAGTATTTTCTGAATTAAAAGAGTTATTTTGATTTTCATTGTTTGTTTTTTTATCAGCGTTGGCAGAAGAACTATCTGATACTGAGCTTACAATAGTATTTTGATAGGTATTTTTTGATAACTTAATGCTTTTATTTCCATTTTTTACCTCTATCTCTGTTAGGTTATTCTTTTTTAAGAGGTCACTAAGTAACTCTATTTCCTTTTTATAAATATTAAACTTAAACATATATTTCCTTTTCTTGTTCCAGGTTATCTGAAGCTAAATCAATCGCTATTTCATATCCTAAAAAACCCAATCCACATATTACTACACTACTTATATCAGATAAATAAGAATATCGTCTAAACTTTTCTCTATTATAAATATTACTTATGTGAACTTCATATATCAACCCTTGAAAAGCCATCAAACTATCTTTTATAGCTATAGAGGTGTGCGAATATGCCCCAGCGTTTACTATAATTGCTCCGCATTTATAAAGGTTTTTATGTATTATGTCTATTATTTCTCCCTCAGAATTAGATTGAAAAAAAACTAAACTAATTTTTTTTTCTTTAGTGTACTTTTTCAATCTAATTTCTAATGTTTCTAAATTATCTTTACCGTATATATGAGATTCTCTTATTCCCAATAAATTTAGATTAGGTCCATTAATAATTAATATTTTTTTATTAGTCATTTTTTTAAATTTTCTTATATTATTATAGAAATGACTCAAAATAAAATTCAAGTATTTATTAATGGTAAGAAAAAACTGTTAGAAAAAAATAAAAATCTAACAGAAGTCTTAAAGCTTCTTAAAATTACCAAAAATGGTATTGCCATAGAAATTAACTCTGCCGTTGTTCCAAAATCGCAATATGTTAATACATTTATAAAAGACAACGACCGTATAGAAATAGTACAATTTATAGGTGGAGGCTAAGTGTCCATAGAAAAAGAAGATAAAATAATAATAGCTAATAAAGAGTTTTCTTCCAGACTAATTGTGGGAACAGGAAAATTTCCTAATTATGAAATAAATAGAAAGTCACTAGAAGCAAGCGAAGCAGAAATTGTCACAGTTGCTATAAGAAGGGTAAACCTAACTGATAAGAATCAACCTAAGTTAACAGACTATATTAATCCTAAAAAGTATACTTTTTTACCAAATACTGCTGGATGTTTTAATGCGGTTGAAGCATTACGAACTTTAAAGCTTGCTAAAGAATTAGGAGGGTGGAATTTAGTAAAATTAGAAGTTTTAGCAGATGAAAAGACTTTGTATCCTAATATGATAGAGACTATCAATGCTGCTGAAAAGTTAGTTGCTGAAGGATTTGAGGTAATGGCTTATTGTAATGATGATCCTGTACTTTGTAAAGTTTTAGAAGATGCCGGCTGCTGTGCAATAATGCCACTTGGAGCTCCTATTGGCTCGGGATTAGGAATATTAAACCCTTTAAATATAAAACTGATAATAGAACAATCTGACCTCCCTGTTATATTGGATGCAGGACTTGGAACGGCATCTGATGCCTCTTTAGCTATGGAGCTTGGTTGTGACGCTGTATTAGTAAATTCAGCTATAGCGGAAGCCAGTAATCCTATATTAATGGCAAAATCTTTTAAAAATGCAGTTATTGCTGGTAGACAATGCTTTATATCAGGTAGAATGAGAAAAAAAAATTATGCAGACGCATCAAGTCCTATGAACAATTTATTAACAGAGAAGTAGTATGAATTATAAAAATAGAAAGGTAGTTTTAAAAAAAAGACCAGTTGGATTTCCTAGATTAGACGATTTTGAAATTAAAAGTGAAATAATTCAGGAAATAAATTATGGTGAAGTTTTAGTAAAAATACTGTGGTTATCATTAGATCCTTACATGAGAGGAAGGATGAGTGAAGCTAAAAGCTATGCACCTCCTATTAAACTAGGAAGTGTAATAACAGGAGGAGCAGTAGGTAAAGTAGTAATAAGTAAATGTCCTCACTTTAGGGAAGGAGACATTATAGAAGGTTTCACTCTAGGGTGGCAGGAATACACTAAGGTCAATACTAACCTAATTAGAAAGATAGATACTACTTTAGCCCCTATTCAGACAGCCTTAGGAATATTAGGTATGCCTGGAATGACAGCTTACTTTGGATTATTTGAAGTTTGTAAGCCAGTACCTGGAGATAATGTAGTAGTCTCCGCGGCATCAGGTGCTGTGGGTCAGTTAGTTGGACAGCTAGCAAAAATTGCTGGATGTAATGTTATTGGAATAGCTGGTAATGAAAAAAAGTGCGATTATATAAAAAACATACTAAACTTTGATGAAGTCATTAACTATAAAAATGATAATGTTTTCAAAAAAATAAAAGAATATTGTCCTGATGGTGTAAATGTTTACTTTGATAACGTAGGAGGTAAAGTTTCTGATGACGTTATAAGCAATATTGCTCCATTTGGTAAAATAGGAGTTTGTGGCGTAATATCTCAGTATAATCTGACTGAAATGGAGCCTGGTATGAGAGTTCAACGAGCTGTGCTTACAAACCAAGCCTCTGTAGAAGGCTTTTTAGTATTTAGATTTGAACAAAAATATTCAATCGCTAGAAAAAAGCTAGCAAAATGGCTAAATAATGGTGACTTAATATGGAAAGAAGATATTGTTTTTGGTTTAGAAAATGCTCCTAATGCTTTTATAGGTTTAATGAAAGGTCAAAATTTTGGAAAATTACTAATCAAGGTAAGTTAGCCAAGAAAATTTACTCATCTTGATCTTTTATGACATTTATGTTGAGCTCTCTAAGTGATGTGTTATCAACCAAATTTGGCGCTCCCATAAGCAAATCTTCAGCTTTTTGATTCATTGGAAACATCGTTACATCTCTGATATTTTTTTCACCAGCTATTAACATAATAATTCTGTCTAAGCCTGGAGCAATACCTCCATGTGGTGGTGCTCCGAATTGAAAAGCATAATATAATGAGGGAAATTGCTTTTTTATTTCATCTTCAGAATAACCTGCTATGTCAAAAGCTTTCCTCATTATTTCAGAATCATGGTTTCTAATTGCTCCAGATGAGAGCTCTACACCATCACACACTATATCATATTGATATGCTTTAACTTTTAATGGGTCATCATTCTCAAGTGCATCTATACCACCCTGCGGCATAGAAAAAGGATTATGGCTAAAAATTATTTTTTTGGTTTTATCATCTAATTCGTACATAGGGAAATCTACAATCCAACAAAAGTTAAATTTTTGACTATCAATGATATTAAGCTGCTCTCCTAATTTTGTTCTAACTTTACCACTAAAAAAAGTAGCTTCATTTTTTTTATCACAAATAAAAAAAACTGCATCACCTTCTTTAATATTTAGATCTTCTACCAATTTTTTTTGCATTGTTATATCAATATTTTTAGCTATTGGTCCTTTCCCAGTGAGACCTTCATCACAAGAGTCAAATGTCATATATCCTAAACCTGAAGCTCCTTCTTCCTTTGCCCAATCATTTAGCTTATCAAAAAATGAACGAGGCCTTTGATTTCCTACGGGAGCTACTATTACTTTTACAATTCCTCCTTGCTCTATGATTTTTTTAAAAATATTCAAATTAACTTTTTCGTTTTTAAAAAAGTCTGTATATTCTTTTATTTCTAATGGATTTCTAAGATCAGGTTTATCAGTTCCGTATTTTTCCAATGAAACTGAGTAAGGTATCCTAGGAAAAGGAACTTGGACAATTGGTTTTTTAGAAAATTTAGAAAACGTTTTACTTAATACATTCTCTAATAGTTTAAATATGTCTTCTTGATTTACAAAAGCCATCTCAATATCTAATTGATAAAACTCTCCTGGACTTCTATCCGATCTTGCATCCTCATCTCTAAAACATGGAGCTATCTGAAAATATTTATCAAATCCTGAAACCATTATAAGCTGCTTAAATTGCTGAGGTGCCTGAGGCAATGCGTAAAACTTTCCCTTATGAATTCTGGATGCCACTAAAAAATCTCTAGCTCCTTCTGGAGAGGATGCAGTAAGAATTGGAGTTTGAAACTCTCTAAAACCATATTCTATCATTAGGTTTCGTATAAATGAGATTACTTCACTTCTCAAAATAATATTATTTTTAACTTTTTCTCTTCTTAAATCTAAAAATCTATTTTTAAGCCTAATTTCATCGCCATAGTATTCGTTACCTGCTACCTGCATAGGTAAAATAATCGACTGAGAAATGATATTAGCATTATCTATTACCACCTCAATACCTCCAGTAGTAATTTTACTATTTACAGTCTCATCTGATCTAGAAATTACTTTACCTATAACAGTAATTACACTTTCTAACTTTATATGCTCTAATAATTGAAAAATTTTATTTTTTTTATCGATTACAATCTGAGTAATCCCATATTCGTCTCTTAAATCTATGAAGAGCAAACTTCCGTGATCTCTTTTAGAATTAACCCAGCCAGATAGTTTAACCTGGCTTTTAATATTAGATTCGTTTAATTCTCCACAATTATGAGTTCTGTACTTATGCACTTTTATATATCTTTTTAAATATTAAATTATATTATTTTTTTTAAATAATAAAGATATACTATTAATTATTTTTTAAGAATAATTTCTTGAGGCCTATCGTACTTGATAGACTCTCCTCTACCCGACAAACTTGGGTTTTTCATAAAGTATTGATGTGCAGAAAGAGAGTTTTTTTTAGAAATAATTCGATAATAAGAGCCATCACCTTTCATTTGCCATGCTTGTACCTTGTCATTTAGGTTAGCTACCATAATTTGTTGTAATATTTGTTTGTGTACTGTCCTATTTAAAATAGGAACCATTATCTCATATCTTCTATCAAAATTTCTTGGCATTATATCAGCCGAAGAAATAAAAACTTTTGCAGATGAAGAAGGCATTTGCTTCCCATTGCTAAAACAAAAAATTCTCGAATGTTCTAAGAATCTTCCTACTATACTTTTTACAAAAATATTATCAGATAATCCCTTTACTTGTGGCCTTAAACAACATACTCCTCTTACAATTAGCTGTATTTTAACATCATTTTTACTAGCATTATATAGGGCTTTAATAATTTGTTCGTCTATTAATGCGTTACATTTCAACCATATCTCGCCATTTTTTCCATTTCTTTTATAAAATATTTCCTTATTAATTAGATCTTTTAAGTCGCTTCTTAAGCTGTTAGGAGCAATACTTAAATAATTCCACTTTTTAGGAGATGAATACCCAGTTGCCATATTAAAAAAGTTTTGTGCATCTTTTGCTAAAAATCTATTACAGGTAAATAAAGATAGATCAGCATATAACTTAGCTGTTTCTTTATGGTAATTACCTGTACCAAAATGGACGTATGTATTAAGACCTAACCTTTCTTTCCTTACTACCAATGAAATCTTTGCGTGAGTCTTTAGTTCTATTGACCCATATACAACCTGAACGCCAAAACGTTTGAGATATTTAGCAACCTTAATATTTGCTTCTTCATCAAACCTTGCCTTAATTTCTAATAATGCAGTTACCGATTTTCCCTGTTCCGCTGCTTCTGCTAATGCTTCTATTATTTCGTTGTTACCCTTTGCTGTTCTATATATAGTTTGTTTTATTACCAAAACCTTTTTATCTTTTGCAGCTTGCCTTAAAAATTTTACTACCACATCAAAAGACTCATAAGGATGATGAATAATGATATCTTTTTTTCTTATTGCAAAAAAACAATCATCACTGGCATCTGATATTCTTTCAGGAAATCTAGGTATATATTCTCTCCATTTAAGTTTAGAGGAAGATTTTTGATAAATTTCTTTTGATGAACTAATATCTAAAAGATGCTCAAATTGTAATATATAATTTTTATTTATTTGAAGGGTTTTGGCAATCATAGTTTTTAAGTCTGTTGGCATATTTTTGCTTATTTCTAAAAGAGTTACACTAGCAAATCTTCTTTCTCTAAGTTTGTTTTGAAATGTAGTAACTAAATCCTCTGCTTCATCTATAAACTCAATATCACTATCTCTAATTATCCTGAAGGTTCCATAAGATATAATGATAGAGTTAGTAAATAATTCTCCAATAAACTTTATTATTACATTCTCAGTTTTGATAAATTTAGAGCTATTTTTAATTTTAATAAATTTACTTAGCCCTTTAGAAAATGGTATTACAACCTTAATTATTTTTTTGCTAATTATATTTTTAAGCTTCAAAACTATACTTAGTCCCAGGTTCGGTACAAAAGGAAAAGGGTGAGCAGGATCTACAGCAACTGGAGTTAATAGAGGAAATATATCTTTTTTAAAAAAACTCTTTAACCAAGTCTTTTCGCGAGCAGATAATGCATCAAAGTTAATTATTTCTATATTATGATTTTTTAGCTCAGCTGTGATAGAGACCCAACATTTATTTTGTTGTTGTTTCAATTTTTTTGCCTCTAGTAAAACTTTTTTTAATGATTCCTCAGGTGACAAACCGTCTATGCTTGGTAAATTAATGTTCTCATCAATTTGTCCTTTAAGTCCAGACACTCTTACCATAAAAAATTCGTCTAGATTAGAACCCGATATGCTGAGAAATTTTATTCTTTCTAGCAAAGGATTACTATCATTAAATGCTTCTTCTAAGACTCTTTTGTTAAAAGAAATCCATGAAAGTTCTCTGTTTAGAAAATAATTACTCATCTTCTTTATACTTAATTGCCAAAGCTTCCTTAATTATTGTCATAGAAATCTTTTTTTTTTTTTCTAAGCTAATTTTATTTATTTTTCTTATAAATGTTTTAACTCCTTCATAAGATCTATCTATTCTATTTAACATAAATAATACTAATTTATTATCAACAGATATTCCTTTATCTTTCATATGTTTACATATTAAACCTTTTATTATTTCATCAGTAGGTAATGATATAAGAACTTTTGGCATTTCCAATAATCTTGACTTTACATCATTTAGATGAATATTTTGAGATAATATATTTTTTCTGGATGTTAATAAAAAATTTAAATTCTTTTCTTTTTTGTAATTAATTAAATGCAAAAGAAATTCGTAGTTTTCTATTAAATGTATATCTTCTATTGCTATATTTTTTCTATCCTTAGTATTAATTAACTCTTTGTTTATATCTTCACTACTTAAAATATTACAATTACTTTTTTTTTGCCATACTCTTACAAGATGCGATTTACCGCTATCCTTAGGTCCTTCTATAATTAACCCTCTATTTTTCCATCTAGGATATCGATCTATCCATTTTACCGCTTCTAGATTAGAAAGTCCTACAATATAATTATCCCTATCTTGAGCTTCTCTAAATTCAAATTCAAATGCTGCTTGTACCATTATCGTTTTTCTTTATTTAAATTAAATAGGATTTTTTTGTAATAGAAATAAATTATACATGAGAGTGGAATCGAAAAAAATATTCCTGCAATACCAAAAAGTGCACCAAATATAAATACAGAATAAAGAATTATTAAAGGATGAAGTCCAAGTTTTTGTCCAATTATTTTAGGCGACAAAATATATCCTTCTAGAAAAAAAGATAGAGTAAATATTAATGTAACATACAAAAGATAGTTAATATCAGCAAATTGCAATACTATTATATAGGATGATAAAATAAAACTTACTATAATTCCAAAATAAGGTATTAGTGAAAAAATACCTGAAAAAAAACCTAGAAAGATAGAATATTCTGCTCCTACTAAGGAAAACGAAATAGAATAGTAAACTCCTAAAATTATACTTACTAAAACCTGTCCTCTGATAAAAGATGATATTATTATATCTATTTCATTAAGATTATTTCTAGCATTTTTTTGGTATTTGAAAGGAATATTATTTATAAAGAAAATTTTAATTTTTTTCCAGTCTTTTAAAAAGTACCAAGATACTATAGGAGTAAGCAGTAAAAAGCTAATCATATTAATTATGGCTATAGATGAGAAAAAAAATTTATTTATTATTAATTTTAAAATTATACCAAGATT
>JAYYAX010000044.1:0-9401 GCA_036042925.1 Pseudomonadota bacterium | reverse complement strand
GATCAATGATTAAAAAAAATATGTATAAACCTAGACCCTAATTTTTGAACTTGGTTCATTTTATAAAAAACTGTTAGAAGAAATGTAAAAAAGCTTTCTTATAAAAATGGTTTAAATACTTAAAAACATTGGAGTAGAATTTCATACTAGTAAAAAGAATAATAAAAAAAACTATTAAAGAATTTAATGTATTGGAAATATAGTTAATAATGATTTCTAAAGAGTGCTGAAAATATTAAAATAAAATAATTTTGATATGCGTTAAAATAGACAATATTAAAAATCTTATATAAACTTAAAATAGCTAATTAATAGCGAGTAATTGTACAAGTAATCAATTGAACAAATGTAAAGCATAACTAATACTGTCTGGGAATTAAAAAGCATTTAATTATCCACTAATACATATTTTTTTCATTTAGAATACTAGTATCTTATAGTTGATAATAATATAAATTTTATACAGGATATAAATAAATGATTAACTTTAACAAAAGAAATACACTTGGGAAAATAGCTTTTTTTTCAACAGCAGGGTTTTTAACTGCGTGTAACAATAATTTAAAAGAGAAATCAGAAAAAATAAAAACAAAAAATTTTCCAGAAATCAAACTTAAAATGGTAACTTCTTTTCCTAGAAATTTGCCAGGTGCTGATATTCCTGCGCAAAGGTTAGTTAAAAAAATAAAACAAATGTCTTTAGGAAAAATAAATATTGTTCATTATGCAGCGGGTGAGTTAGTGCCAGCATTTGAAGTATTTGATGCAGTTAGAGAAAAAAAAGCTGATTGTGCATATACAGCACCTTTATATTGGGTATCAAAAAATAAAGCCATTCCTTTTTTTTGTTGCATTCCAGGAGGTATGACATCTAAAGAAATTTTTGTTTGGTTAAGTCAAGGCACTGGTCAAAATTTATGGAATGAATTATATGATAATTTTAATTTAATTAGTTTTCCAGCTGGTGATACAGGAACAACTATGGGTGGTTGGTTTAATAAAGAAATGAAAAGACCTTATGACTTTAAAGGTCTTAAAATGAGAATGCCTGGTTTAGGAGCAGAGGTAATAAACAGAATGGGGGCAATATCAGTTAATTTATCTGGAGGTGAAGTAATAAATTCTTTAAGATTGGGTGCCTTGGACGCTGCTGAATGGGCAGGCCCTTGGCCTGACATGACAATGGGATTCCATAAAGTAGCTAAATTTTACTATGGTCCTGGTATTCATGAACCAAGCACACTTAATGAATTTATGATTAATAAAAAAATTTGGAGACAATTGCCCAGTGAATATAAAGAAATTATTAAAAATGCATCATATGCTAATTATATTGAAGTTCTTTCTGAGTATTTTTATAAAAACGCAATTGCGTTGCCTATTTTAAAAAAAAAATATAATATTAAAATACAACAATATTCTCCAGAAATAGTAGAAACATTTTTTTTTCATTCTAATTCAATAGTAAAGGAAAATATAAAAAATAATAAAATATATAAGAAAATTTATGATGATTGGCGACAAACGATAGCTATTTTCAATGAATATCACAGGTATTCTGATAATGAATATTTAAAAATTAGATTAAACTATAATTAGAAATACATGCTTACTTTTGATGAAATAATTGACTCTTTTTTAAGAATAAATCCTACTAAGATAATAGTTAGTGGAGAAGATAGAAATCTATCATACAAGGAATTAGCAGATAATGGTAGCCTTTTATCATCATATCTTATTAAATTAGGCCTTTGTAAAGGTGATAGGGTAGCACTCTTAGCATATAATTGCGTAGAATATGCAGAAATTTTTTATGCTACTTCTAAAAGCGGATCGATAATTACCCCTATAAACTTTAGACTTGGATTGTTTGAAATAATAGATGTCCTAAAGGACTCAAAGGCTAAGTTTTTTATTTTTCAAAAATATTTTTTAAATATCTACAAAGAGCTATTAAACCTAAATTTAATTAAGGATAAAAATAGTATAATTATTGGAAAGATTTCAAATAAAAATATTTGTAAACCATATCACAAAATTTTTACAAAAAAGAGTCATAAATTTTGTTTCAATAAAAAAAAATCTAAACCAGAAGATTTATGGTCATTAATGTATACATCAGGTACAACAGGAAAACCGAAAGGAGTTTTAAGAAATCATTCGGGCTATTATATGCTTTCACTTGTAACTGCTGCAGAGTTATCTATTGTAAGAGAAGATAATGCATTAATTGTAATGCCTTTATGTCATGCTAACTCTTTTAATTTTTTTTGCGCTTACATCTTTGCAGGAGCGAGCATTACTATTTACTCAAAAAAAAATTTTGATCCGAAGCATTTTTTTGATTTGATAAAAAATAATAAATGTAATTTTACCTCCTTAGTTCCAACACATTATATTATAATTTTGGATTATGTTAAAAAAAATAGAACATCAAATAGACTTAAACGTAATTTCAAATTTATGATCTCCTCTGCTCCAGCTAGAAAAGACACTAAAAAGGAAATACTAAAATATTTTAAGTCTGCAAAATTATATGAACTTTATGGATCAAGCGAATCTGGATGGGTTACAATGTTGCATCCAAAAGATCAATTTTTAAAATTAGGCACTGTGGGTAAAGAATGTGTGGGATCAAAACCTATACTAATACTAGATAGTAATAAGAAAGAGGTAAAAGATGGGCTGGTTGGAGAATTATATGCTTGTACACCATATAATTTTTCAAAATATTGGAAAGATAAAAAAAAAACAGAGGAAGCTTTTTTTAATAATTATGTTACGGTAGGTGATTTAGCCTATCGTGAAAAAGAAGGCTATATTAAATTAGTTGACAGGAAAAAAAATATGATTATTTCAGGGGGTGAAAATATATATCCAGCTGAAGTAGAAAATGTTTTAGGAGAGCATAAAAAAATTAAAGATATCGCAGTAGTAGGCCAGGATAACAAAAAATGGGGAGAAATAGTTTGTGCTTTTGTGGTTTTGGAGGACGGGTTAAAGCTTTCTGAAAAAGATTTAATACAATGGTCTAAGAGGAAGTTAGCTAATTATAAATGTCCTAAAAAAGTAATTTTTATTAATAATCAAAGTATGCCTAGAAACGCAACTGGTAAAATACTACATAAGGACCTTAGAGAAATGTTATTAAAAAAGGTAACAAATGAGTAATGATTTTAATAATGATATTAATTCCGTAGCAGCCTGGATAGTAAAATTTTTAATAAAAAGAGGAGTAAAAGTTATATACGGATTACAAGGCGGCCATATACAACCCATATGGGATTTTTGTTACAAATTAGGTATTAAAATAATTGATGTTAGAGATGAAAAGGCAGCAGTTCATATGGCTCAAGCTTATTCAACTTTGACAAATGAGGTTGGTGTTGCAATGGTAACAGCTGGCCCAGGGGTAACAAATACTGTCACTGGCATAGCTAATGCTTGTTTATCACTAAGTCCCATTATAGTTATAGGTGGTTGTACGCCTACCGCTCAATCTAATATGGGTCCTTTACAAGATATTCCTCATGTTGACATCATGAAACCTATTACTAGGTATTCTAGAACTGCAAGGGTTCCTGAACAAGTAATAAGAGAATTAGATTTAGCTTTTTCCTATGCTATGGGACAACTAGGTGAGCCTGGGCCTAGTTACATTGAAGTCCCTACAGATGTTCTAAGATGCAGTATTAGAGAAAAATTAATTTTAGAAGATCTTATGAGAGAAAAAAAACCCTATAATATTTATCCTAATCCTAAGGATGTTGAACTTCTGGTAGAAAAAATAAATAATTCCAAAAGACCTCTAATTATATCTGGAAGAGGGGCCAATAATTGTGACGAAAGCTTAATTAGTTTTTTAGATAAAAGTGGAATTTTATATTTAGACACTCAAGAAAGTAGGGGGGTAGTTCCCTATAATCATACCAGCAATGTATTTGCAGCAAGAAGCAAAGTAATGTCAGAGGCTGACTTAATTATTTTATTAGGAAGAAAGCTAGATTATCAATTAGCCTATGGATCTCCGGCAATTTTTAAAAATGCTTCTTTTGTTAGAATATCTGACGTTGCTCATGAATTAACTGATAATCGAAGAGGTGATCCTGAAATCTATACTAATCCTAAAACTTTCTTTGAAAAATTAAATCAAATTAACTTAAAAACTAATTTTGATAATCAATGGTTATCAGGTATAAAAGATTTTCATCAAAAAAAATTAAATAAAAAAAGTGTAATAAAGACTAATAAGTTAGGAAAAGACCTAAAAATTAATCCAGAGTTTATTTTTGCATGTATTAATAATCTTATGTCTAATAAATTTTTTGGTATTGCAGATGGTGGAGATATTCTTAGTTTTGCTAGAGTTGGACTAAACTCAAAATATTATTTAGACTCAGGTGTCTTTGGTTGTTTAGGAGTAGGAATTCCATACGCAATTGCTGCATCTGAAATCTATAAGGATTTACCAGTAATTTGTGTTATAGGAGACGGAGCCTTTGGTTTTAATGCAATGGAACTTGATACAGCTGTAAGAAATAAGTCTAATATATGTATTATAATTTCTAATAATGCTGCATGGAATATAGAAACTCATGATCAAAGATTGAATTATGGAAATAGAGTTTATGGAACTACTCTTAGAAATACTAATTATGCCAAAATGGCAGAGGGACTAGGAGTTTTTAGTAAAAGAGTGGAAAATCCTGAGGAATTAGAAAAAGATATTTCTGAGGCTTTAAAAAATACTCCTTCTGTGGTAGATGTTATTACTTCTTCGACTGTATTATCATCTGATGCAGTAAAAGGACTTGGTTTTGTTCCAAAGTATCATGCATTAGATGTTTGGGATGATTTAGAAAAAAAATATAGGAATGATAGTTAAGGAAAAATATTTATGAAAAAAATTCTTATTTTAGGTGGTGGCTTTTCTGGTGTTTATACTGCTAAACATCTTCAAAAATTAAAAATTAAAGATTACGAAATAGAATTAATAAGCGACAATAATTATTTTATTTTTCAACCTTTACTTCCTGAAGTTGCTTCTGGCACTATCTATAGTTCGGATGCAGTGACCCCTATAAGACAAATGCTAAAAGGTATTAAGTATAGAAATGCAGAAATAGAGAACATTGATTTTAAAGAAAAAAAAATATCTATATTACAAGGCTTTAAAAAAAGTTCTCATAAAATACCTTATGACCAACTTGTAATTGCTTTAGGTCAGGTAAGCAACTTAGACATTGTAAAAGGTATGAAAGATCATGCATTTACTATGAGAAGTTTACAAGACGCCTATGACCTAAGAAATCATATATTGGGTTGCTTAGAGTTGGCCGATGTAACTACAAATATGGCTTTAAGAAAAAGACTTTTGAATATTGTGGTTATTGGTGGAGGTTTTTCTGGAGTTGAGACTATTGGTGAAATAAAAGAAATGGTAGATAGGCTAATACCTTATTACAGTTCATTAAATAAAAATGATTTAAATTTTCACATAGTAGAATTTGCTGATCAACTATTACCTGACATGGATAAAAATGTTGGAAATTACACATTTAAAAAATTTAGTAAAAATAATATTAAAGTTCATTTAAATACAGCACTAGAGGAAGTAACCCAATATCAAGTTTTTCTAAGCAACAAAAGTAAAATAGAAACACACACTGTTATATCAACTATAGGATCTACAGTTTCAAATCTTATTAAAAATAGTGATCTTAAATTGCAGCATGGTAAAATTATTACAAACAAGTATCTAAAAATTGATAACCTTGATAATGTTTGGGCTGCAGGAGATGCGGCACTAATACCTAATAAAGACAAAAAAAGCATGTTGTATAAAAAAGGTAAAATTGCTTATGCTCCACCAAATGCACAATTTGCTGTAAGACAAGGAAAATTATTAGCCAACAATATAAAAAAATATATAAACCAAGAAACTTTAAATGAGTTTCAATACTCGTCTAAAGGCTCTTTAGCATCCTTAGGGTCTAGAGATGGGGTTGGAAAAATATATTTTCTTACTGTAAAAGGATTCATAGCCTGGTTTATTTGGAGGGTATTTTACTTATCTTTTCTTCCAAGTTTTGCTACAAAAATAAGAGTATTAACTGGGTGGATAGTAGAATTTCTAGTGCCAAGAAATGCAGTGATGACTAGATCTTTAAAAAATGCTGCCATTTCTTACCAAAATTTTAAGAAAGGCGATCTAGTTTTTAGAGAAGGAATGATAGCAGATGGCTTTTATATTGTTTTGAAAGGTTCATTTAAGAACACTTTTAAAAAAACAAATTCTGGAAAAGAATTTACTAAATTCTATAAAAAAAATGATCATTTTGGAGCAAGAGTAATATTATCTGGATCAAGAAGGACAGGAACTATTGAGGCATTGGAAGACTCAAAAGTTGTAAAAGTTGATAGAGAAACTTTTAAGGTAATGAACAATCATTTTATACCATTTAAGCAGTATTTTGATAATTATATTGAAAAAAACTTCCAAAAACTAGACTAATGACTAATAATAAATATCCAATACTTAAGGATAGTATTTTTCAAATTAAGGGAAAGATTGGGACTCTTAAGTTTAATAGAGATGACTTAAGAAATGCATTAACAGGAACTTTCCTTATAGACGATTTAGTAAAAACTGCTGAATTTGTAAATAATGAAAAAAATATTTCTGTACTAATAATTACAGGAGAAGGTAAAGCATTTTCTTCAGGCGGCAATATAAAGGAAATGTTTAAAAAGAATAGTAGCTTTTCGGGTAAAGTGGAAGAGGTAGAAAAAAAATATCGTTTTGGTATACAAAAAATTCCTAAAGCAATTGATAAAATAGAAATTCCTATAATAGCTCAAATAAACGGGCCTGCGATAGGTGCTGGTTTTGATCTAGCTTGTATGTGTGATATAAGAATAATGTCTACAGAAGCTTATTTCGCAGAAAACTTTATAAATCTAGGGATTATTCCAGGTGATGGGGGTGCTTTTTTTTTACAGAAAATTGTAGGTTATCAAAAGGCCTGTGAATTAACATTTACTGGTAGAAGAATTTTTGCTCAGGAAGCATTAGATTTAGGATTAGTAATTAAGGCAGTAGACAAAGAACTGCTTTCAAAAGAAGTAAATAAGTTAGCTATAGAAATATCTAAAAAACCACCAAATACATTAAGATTCACAAAACGGTTACTTAAAATGGGAAGTAAAATTCCACTAGATGAGTTTTTAGACTTTAGTGCTTTATTTCAGGGTATAAGCCATAATCATGCTGAGCACAAACGAGCAATTAAAAAGTTAAAACAAAAAAAATAATAAACTACTTTCCTCTAAAAACCACTTTTTCTTTTTTAACAAAAGCTTCAACAGCATTTTTATGATCCTGAGTTTCACTGCATATCATCTGATACAATGCTTCATACTCTAGAGATTTTTCTAGAATTCCTAATTCTAAATTACGAAAATTTTTTTTCATAAACTTTATAGCAATAGGAGCTTGGGATTTTATTTTATTTTTCATTTGTTGAATGAAATCTTCTTTATTTTTAGCATCAATCAGATAGTTTACGATGCCAAGTTTATGGGCCTCATTAGCATCTATAATGTCAGAGAAAAATAATAATTCTTTTGCTTTTGATATGCCAACTATTTTAGATAAAAAGTATGTAATGCCAAAGTCTCCAGAAAATCCGACTTTAGAGAATGCTGTCGTAAATTTTCCTAACTCAGTACTTATTCTAAAATCACAAGCTAGACTTAATGCAAAACCAGCTCCTGCTGCTATACCATTTATTACAGCTACAGTAGGAACAGTCGCATTATATAAAATATTGGAAATTTGCATTAGCCTTTTGAGGTTTTCAGTTTTTTCTGGTAATGTGCTATAATCTTCTCTTGCAGCCATGTCTTTTACATCGCCTCCAGCACAAAAGCAGTCACCAGTTCCCTCTAAAAATATAGCTTTTAAATTATTATCAAGAATATTTTTTTCTAATTCATGTAACATTTTTTCAAACATGTCTCTAGAAATAGCATTTTTTCTTTCTGGACGATTAAATCTAATTTCTAATATATCACTATCATTTTTTACTAATAAAGTTTCTGTCATAAAAATCCTTAATTCTTTAAAAAAAAACTATGCAGTTTTAAAGTATATAATATAATAAAAATATGAATATATCTATTTTAAAACAAAAATTAAAGATTCCTGTGATTGGTGCGCCTTTATTTATAATTTCTAATCCTAATTTAGTAATAGAGCAGTGCAAAGCTGGAGTAGTTGGATCTTTTCCTGCGTTAAACGCAAGGCCTAAGGAACAACTAGACGATTGGCTTTATGAAATTAATGAAAAATTAAGTCATCATGATAAAACCTCGGACGTAAAGGCTGCACCTTACGCTATAAATCAAATAGTGCATAAAACTAATGACAGGGTAGAGCATGATATGGAACTAACAGTAAAACATAAAGTTCCAATAGTTATTACGTCACTAGGAGCAAGAAAAGAAGTATATGACGCAGTTCATAGTTATGGAGGAATTGTTTTTCATGATATTATAAATAATTTTTTTGCTAAAAAGGCTATAGAAAAAGGGGCAGATGGACTAATCGCAGTTGCTGCCGGTGCTGGCGGTCATGCGGGAACAACCTCCCCATTTGCTTTAATACAAGAAATAAGAGAGTGGTATAGCGGACCTATAGCCCTGTCGGGCTCCATTTCTACAGGGGATGGAGTATTATCAGCGTTAGCTAGCGGAGCAGATTTTGGATACATTGGTTCAGCTTTTATTGCAACACAGGAAGCTAATGCCTCATTGGGATATAAAGAAGCAATTACTAAGTATAATTCAGATGATATAGTTTATACAGATTTGGTAACTGGCGTTAAAGGAAACTATCTAAAACCCTCTTTGGCTTCTGCAGGTTTTGACCCTGACAATTTACCTGAAAGCGATCCCTCTAAAATGGATTTTAGTTCAATAGACGGTATGGACAAGAAAAAAGCCTGGAAGGATATATGGGGTTGTGGTCAAGGAATAGGAGCTATTAAGAATATCGTAACTTGTAAAGAATTAGTTAATAAGATTACAAAAGAATATAATAATGCAAAGCAAAGATTAAATAAGATAGCTTAATTAAAAAATCTTTTTCTTAAAAAAACTAGCTATTTTATTTTTGGAGTAACCTATACTCTTTAAAACTTTATTATTGTCTTGTCCTAGAATAGGAATTTTCTTTTTATGACTATTTTTTTTTTTATTATATTTTATAGCACATTCTGGAACTTTTATATTTCTTCCAGCGATGTTAGCATTTATTAGGTATTGCTTAGCTGTTCTAGTTTTCATAAAGTCACTAAATGTGTTTACTTTACCCCAAGGTACTGAATTTGCTGATAAAA